>JALOMY010000298.1 GCA_025455225.1 Cyclobacteriaceae bacterium
TACCAACATTACGCTCATCTCAGGCAAACCATGAGGGATCATGGAAGCCAGTATTTGTATGAAACCAATGTGTGTGCCGGGCTGCCGGTAATTAATACATTAAACGACTTGCTCTTAAGTGGCGATCGTGTTCAGCGGATCGAAGCCGTATTAAGCGGAACATTGAATTACATCTTTTCATCCTTCACGGAAGGAAAACGATTCAGCGATGTGGTAGCCGAAGCAAAAGCATTGGGTTACACAGAGCCAGATCCGCGCGATGACCTGAGCGGAATGGATGTAGCCCGTAAAATGCTGATCCTGGCGAGGGAAACCGGTCTGAAAACAGAACTCGAAGAGGTAAAGGTTCAAAGCCTGGTGCCGGAAAACTGCCGGGGTGAACTTGCCATCGATGAATTTATTAATCGGTTGAAAGAATCCGATGATTATTTTGATAAACTCAGAAAGGATGCCGAACATAAGAATCAGAAGCTTCGATACCAGGCTTTGCTGAAAGACGGGGCGATTCAGGTTGGGTTAACATCCGTTGGTCCCGATCATCCATTTTATACACTTTCGGGAAGTGATAATATTATTCAGTTTATTACCAGCCGGTACAGCGACCGGCCGATGGTTATCCGCGGCCCTGGGGCAGGTGCTGAAGTGACAGCAGCGGGAGTATTCGCTGATATAATTCGAATAGGAAACAATATCCGGTAAGATGATTACGCATAAAATCAGAGCCTTTGCCCCCGCAACCGTTGCGAATGTCTCCTGCGGATTTGACGTATTCGGTTTTGCTTTGGAGCAACCCGGAGATGAGGTGGAATTATGGATTAACGAAACCGGAATTGTTTCGATAAAGGAAATACTGGGTGATCATGGTTTGTTACCCAGGCAAGCGCATCTGAACACATGTGGAGTAGCGGTACAACATTATTTGAGTTCGATTAATAGTTCATACGGTGCCGAACTGGTTCTTCATAAAAAATTACCATTGGGCAGCGGCATGGGATCGAGTGCGGCCAGTGCCGTGGCCGCACTGGTTGCCATTAATCATGCCCATGGAAATCCGTTAACCCGAAAAGAATTACTGCCTTTCGCTATGGAAGCTGAACGAATTGCGTGCGGCTCAGCACATGCCGATAATGTAGCTCCATCGTTGATGGGAGGATTTGTTCTGATCCGCGACAAAGAAAAACTTGATATAATCTCCATTCCCGTTCCTGATGACTTGTATGCCGTAGTGATTCATCCGCAGATTGAAATCAAAACGCGTGATGCACGGCAAGCGTTGAAAAAAATGTTAACACTTTCGGATGCCGTAAAACAATGGGGTAATACAGCGGCTCTAGTAGCAGGATTGATGAAAGGCGATTATGAATTAATCGGGCGGTCGCTGGAAGATGTGGTAGCAGAACCGATTCGCTCCATTTTTATTCCCGGTTACAATCAGGTTAAACAAGAAGCACTAAAAGCAGGTGCATTGGGCTGCGGCATCTCCGGTTCAGGTCCTTCGCTTTATGCATTTTGTCATGGTAATGAAATCGCCTTACGGGTTTCCAATGCCATGCAACAAACCTTTCAATCCATGAAACTAGACGCTGAAAGTTACCGGTCCAAAATCAATTTGGAAGGTGCCCGAATGCTGTAGTCAAAATAAAATGATTCTTCAAAACCAATGAAAATTAAAAAATGAACTATTACAGCCTGAAGAATCCTAAGCATAAAGTTTCCTTTCAGCAGGCGGTTGTCGATGGCCTCGCTCCTGATGGCGGATTGTACATGCCAGAACGGTTACCTGTTTTACCGAAAGAATTTATCGCATCATTAGAACGGATATCGAAGGAGGAAATAGCATTTACAGTTGCCAGGCCGTTTGTCGACTTATCTTTTTCGGATGCTGTTCTGAAACAAATTGTTAGCGAAACAGTCGACTTTGATTTTCCGCTTATTGAAATCGAAGAGAATCTCTATGTCCTTGAACTCTTTCACGGCCCAACCCTGGCTTTTAAAGATGTAGGTGCCCGTTTCATGGCCCGCATTCTTAAACACATTGCTCAAAACAGCAAACAAATAATTACGGTATTGGTTGCCACTTCAGGTGATACCGGAAGTGCTGTTGCTCATGGATTCTTTGGTGTTGAAGGTATTGAGGTTGTGATTTTATATCCGGCAGGAAAAGTCAGTACCCTGCAGGAAAAACAACTGGCTACCCTGGGAAAAAATATTCACGCCATCAAAGTGGATGGTTCTTTTGATGATTGCCAGCATTTGGTAAAAACAGCCTTTCTCGATCATGACCTTCGACAAAGTAAATTTCTTACCTCCGCTAACTCCATTAATATTGCACGTCTGATTCCCCAATCGTTCTATTATTTCTTTGCAGCAGCCAGTTTGAAGCAACGTAATCCTTTAGTATTTTCAGTGCCCAGCGGTAACTTCGGCAACCTTACAGCCGGTGTACTTGCGAAAAGAATGGGATTACCTGTTCACGCTTTTGTTGCTTCCACCAACATCAACGATGTAGTTCCGCATTATATACACACATCCGAATTTTTACCGAGGCCTTCTATCCCCACCATAAGCAATGCCATGGATGTGGGCAATCCCAGCAATTTTGAAAGGCTACTGGAATTATATAATCATAATTGGGAGTCCTTTGCCCATGAGATCAAAGGGTATTCATTCAGTGATGATGAAACCCGCAAGGCAATAGAAGAAGTCTATACTACAAAAAGGTACGTTCTTGATCCGCACGGAGCCGTTGGATACCTAGGATTGAAAGCCTACTTAAAAAATCAAACAGGTAGCACGGGCATTTTACTTGAAACTGCTCATCCTTCCAAGTTTCCAGAAGTGGTGGAATCATCCATTCATCAAAAGATTGACTTGCATCCTTCCCTGCAATCGTTACAAACTAAACCCGTGATGAGTCTGTCGTGTTCAACTGATTTTTCAGATTTCAAAAATCTTCTGTTCAGCATAAAATAAAACAAGCTACCAAACACTTGTCAGCTAAAACTTTTTCAGATTTCCTTTACATTAATTCAATGTAACTCGGATATTAGCATTTGAAAGTGTTACAAACACTGAAGCCAACTAACTCGAAACCGCCCCGATTTACATCGGGGCGGTTTCGTTTTAAATAAGCATCAACTAACTAACAGTTGTTCATGAACAAACCGAAAACGCTGTTCGATAAAATCTGGGATTCGCATGTGGTGAAACAGAAAGAAGGATTCCCCGATGTCTTATTTATCGACCGTCATTTCATCCACGAAGTTACCAGCCCGCAAGCTTTTGATGGCCTTCGTAAACGGAATATTCCTGTATTCAATCCTAAACGTACCACGGCTACAGCCGATCATAATGTTCCGACAAAAGATCAGCACCTCCCTATCAAAGAAGCATTATCGCGTCACCAGGTTGAAACGCTGAGAAAAAACTGCAAGGAATTTGGTATTGAATTGTACGATCTGGGTCATCCCTTCCAGGGAATTGTACACATTATCGGCCCGGAGCTGGGTCTCACCTTGCCGGGAATGACTATCGTTTGTGGTGATAGTCATACCTCTACACACGGTGCGTTTGGCAACATAGCGTTTGGTATTGGCACCAGTGAAGTAGAACAAGTGCTGGCCACCCAGTCCATTCTTCAATACAAACCTAAAACCATGCGAATTGAAGTGAATGGTACATTGGGCAAAGGTGTATTGGCCAAAGACATCATCCTCTACATCATTTCGAAAATCTCTTCAAGTGGCGCTACCGG
>JALOMY010000299.1 GCA_025455225.1 Cyclobacteriaceae bacterium
TGTTTATTTCAAAGATTATAATGTGTATTACGACAATACGCGTGGCATTTACATTTCGATTTCAGGTGGTAAATGGGTAGTATCCACTAAAATTCCATCGAGCATTTCAGGTATTGATCTGGTTGCTGCTGTTAAGATTGATCTTGATTTTGATGGTGATGACCCGCAAAAAAATAATTCGGACCATCAGAAGAAATATCCAGCTTCGAAAAGAAAATGAATTGTTAACCGCTTATCGTCCATGATGTTCATTCATGGACACAGTTCATTTTAACTTCATACAACTGATAATAAAAGTCATCATTGGTTAGTGATAACAGTTACTGACTTTTATCTACTCAGATACCAACTTTACTGCATCATTAAAAAGAAGGAGGAACTTATGAAAAATTTCATGATCGTAGTTATGTTCCTGTTCTTCGGTGGCAGCTATCTTGCTGTTGGACAAGATCGGGATCAGGATCGCACACAATTACAATTGCAGGAGCACTTGTTATGCAAAGATGGTAAAGTATACCAGGTAAAGGATCAGCAACAGATTCAACTTCAAACACAACTTCGCCTGCAAAATGGTACGGTGGTTAACCCGGATGGCACCTACCAGATTCAAAACCGAAATCAGGATCGCTTAAGAGACGGTGAATGCCTGGATCTGAATGGTGAGAAATTTGCCAACCAGGAACAGTTTCGGGCTCGCACCCAGGCCATGAACCAGGAACACTATCTGTACCAAGACGGACAAATGCTTCAGGTTCACAATCAGCAACAAACCCGCTTGCAGCAACGCCTGACTTTGCAAAACGGCACCGTGGTTAATCCCGATGGCACCTATCAGTTGCAAAATCAGAAACAGCAGCAGTTGAAGAATGGCGAATGCCTTGATCCGAATGGTGTAAAATATGCCAATCAGAATCAGTTTCAAGCCCAAATGCAAAATCATTTCATGGCCATGAACCAGCAACATTTCCTGTTTCAAAACGGTGAGATGCTTCAGGTACAAAATCAACAGCAAACCCGGTTGCAGCAACAACTATCACTGAATAACGGTATGGTTGTTAATCCGGACGGCAGCTATCAGTTGAAAAATGGTAAACGCCTGCAACTGAAGAATGGTGAATGCCTCGACCCCGAAGGCAACATGTACCAGAACCAGGAACGTTTCCGTGAAAAAATGGAAATGAAAATGCAGGAAAAAGGAATGAGTGAAAAAGGAAAAGAGAAAATGCAAGTTCTCTATCCAGTCATTTAATTCAAAAATCCAGACAGCATGAAGCAGGGTATCGTCATCGGAATGCTGATTCTAACCGTGTCAGGATGGGCGCAATCTTCCAAGTTGGCTCCTTATGATTCCATCCAAAACAAAGACCGTTCAGAAATCCGCATCGGCCTGCGCTACACCAGCGACTATTTTTTTATGGGCCGTAACGATTCGGCACCTGCACCCTACCTTTCTCCTTCACTGGCTTATTACCATAAATCCGGTTTATTTCTCCGGGGCAATCTCTCCTACCTGACTGCTGAGGGTCAGCAACGTGTTGATTTGATTTCATTCACCGGGGGATACGATTACTATGGTACCAGGCTGGCGCTGGGGGCTTCCGTTACGGAATACATCTTTAGTGACGAAAGTTATGTGGTTCAGGCCGAAATGAGCACGTATATAAATACCTATGCCGGTTACGATTTCAATCTCTTCATGCTGTTTGCTGATGCCAGTTTAGGCATAAGCGATGGCACCGATCTCTTTCTCACGTTCGACATTAGCCGAATGTTTTTTACGCTCCATAATCGCTTGACCATTTTACCTTCCCTGGCAATGAACATGGGAACGCAGCGGTATTACGATCAATATTATCAATACCGAAGCCCCGAATCAGGATTTGATAATCGGGGAAACGGTAAAGGCAACGGAGGTCAGCAACCTCCAACGCAGCCTACCACAGAAGTCTTTATTACCGAATCTGACCAGTTTCAAATACTGGACTATGAGGCCAGTCTTCAGCTTACTTATAAACTCAACCCGGTTCGAATATTTACTATTGGTACCTGGACCTTCCCCGTTAACCCAGCTACAGTGGTTGTTGATGGTGTTACTGAAACCGAGACGTTAAACAATGGTTTCTTCTGGACTGTGGGGGTACGCCTGACGTTGGGCGGTAGTAAGTAATTTCATTGAATTATTGATGGTAATCAGGTAAAAAGGCACCTAATGGTAACCGTGCCTATCCGGCTCATTCATCCGAAAAAATCGGTTTACAACACATCATTCTCCGGTAACAAAATAGACATTGGGCAGTCCGCTGTCATTGTGTATGTTTAGTTTCCTAATTTTTGAACCTATGAAACATCTTGCAGCGCTTCTGTTCATTTTCACAACAACTTTTATCAGTTGGGGACAGAAAACAAAAACTCCTTTACCTGTTACCAAAAAACCACTGACGCATGAGGTCTACGATAACTGGAAGGAAATTACCTATCGGGCGCTGACGAATGACGGGGCCTATGCTGTATACACCATTAACCCCCAGGATGGAGATGGCAAAGTTGTGTTTCATAATCTGAAGACTTCCGCTCAGGATTCCATCCATCGTGCTTCTGATATTACCCATACCTGGGACAGCCGCTTCTCTGTATTTAAAATCAAACCGCAGAAAGAAGTAGTTAAAGAACTTCGCAGGTTAAAGAAGAAGAAAGAAGAATTGCCGAAAGATTCATTGGGCATTTATTCATTCAGTACTCGCAAGGTTGAAAAAATTCCGAATGTCCGGTCGTATAAAATTCCTGAAAAGGCGGGAGGCTGGATGGCCTACCAGCTCGAACCTGCTAATGAAGTAAAACCGAAAGCAGATGAAAAAACCGGTAACGGTCAGTCGGTTAAACCAAAAAAAGTAAAAAAGACTTCAGACGACAACGGGTACACGCTGGTACTTCGAAATCTTAATGACAGCAAGGAGTCTCAATTCGCATTCGTCAAAGAATATGCATTTGCCAAATTTGGCCAGGGATTGTTGTTTCACACCACCGGAAACGACAGTACCCTGAAGGCCGGTGTGTATTGGTACGATTTGCCCGGCAATACCTTAATACCTATTTATGAAGGAAAAAGTAAATACAAAGTAAAAGGGTTTTCTATCAGTGAAGATGGATTGCAAACAGCCTTCCTCGTAGATGAAGATACCACCAAAGCCCTGGTGCGTTTTCACAAACTTTATTACTGGAAGAAAGGAAATGAGAAGGCAATCGTATTGGCTGATGAGAAATCAGCCGGAATATCCAGCGATTGGATAGTGAATGAACACTATTCACCCATGTTTTCCAAAGATGGATCGAAACTCTTCTTCGGTACATCCCCCAAACCCATCGTTCAGGATACTTTATTATTAACTGAAGAAATAGTTAATGTTGAAGTATGGACATGGAAAGACGATTACATTTATCCGCAACAAAACCGAAGGCTTGACGCTGACAAGAAACGATCGTACCTGTCGGTAATTCATTTAAACAATCCCAATAAGGCAATTCAGCTGGCTAATGAGTCAACCCCTTCTGTAGAACTGGGTGATGAAGGAAACAGCCGATGGGCGTTAAACGAAAATGAAACGCCTTACCTGGTTATGCTCACCTGGGATACGGATGTTTATCGTGACCTTACCTTACTTGATGTGCAGGACGGCTCATCTCAAATCATTCAAAAGAAAGTTAAAGGCAATGCCCGTTTATCTCCCAAAGCAAATTACGTGGTATGGTACAGCAACCCCGATACTGCCTGGTACAGCTATTCAATAAGCAACAAGAAAACGGTCAAACTCAATGAAGGCCTCAACGTAAAATTTGGGGATGAGGAAGATGACCATCCCTACTATCCTTCATCGTACGGGCTTGCGGGATTTACGTCAGATGATGCCTTAATACTGGCGTACGATCGGTATGACATCTGGGCCTTTGATCCGGAAAATAGAAAAGCTCCGGTTAACCTGACCAAAACAGGCAGACAAGAGAAAACTGTATACCGGTATGTGCGGTTAGATTCGGAAGAACGTTTCATCGATCCCGGTAAAGAAATGGTGTTAAGTGCATTCAATGAGAGCACCAAACAGTCCGGATTTTATAAACTCTCATTGAAAGATGGCAAACTCACCAAATTGATCATGAGCGATTACCGCTTTGCTAACCTCAGCAAATCGCGAAACGCAAATACTTTCCTGTTTACGCGCGAAAACTTCCGGGAATTTCCGGATATATGGACTACCGATGCCGGTTTTACAGCACCTAAAAAACTTTCAAATGCTAATCCTCAAATGAAAAACTATCTATGGGGAACCGTTGAGCGGGTATTCTGGACTTCGTTAGATAATATTCCGCTGGAAGGATTGTTGTATAAGCCGGAAGGATTTGATCCTAAAAAGAAATATCCGCTTATCGTAAACTTCTACGAACGAAACAGTGAAACTCTTCACCAGCACTTCGAGCCCTTTCCGCACCGTTCAACCATCAACCGCACATTATACAGCAGCAACGGCTACCTGGTATTTATTCCGGATGTAATCTATAAATCCGGGTTCCCGGGTGAAAGCGCCATGAACTGCGTTATGCCCGGTATCACTGCCCTGATCGCCAAAGGTTTTGTTGATGAAAAACGCATTGGTGTACAAGGCCACAGTTGGGGCGGGTACCAGGTAAATTACATGATTACCCGTACCAACCTTTTTGCAGCTGCCGAAGCAGGTGCAACTGTCGCGAATATGATCAGCGCTTACGGTGGCATACGGTGGGAAAGCGGCCTAAGCCGTATGTTT
>JALOMY010000050.1 GCA_025455225.1 Cyclobacteriaceae bacterium
ACCGGAAACCGCTAAACAGGCAATCAAGAACACGAAGGCAATTTTAGGATGTCTGTACACATGTCCGTGAAACTGATCGAGATCGATGCTGCCTTCCAGGTGCTTCAACCTGCGCAGGGTAAAGTATCCCAGCAATCCAAACAAGGTAATGCCGCTTAGATAAAGAACTGTATGGGTAAACGAATAAAGTTCATTCATGGATATCGCAAGCGCCACCCAATAGTGATTCATAATAACCAGCAGCCAGCTCATGCGGGCGTGTATCCGTTCAGTGAACGATTTGAAAACCATACCCAGGCCAATGAGGGAAAAGACACCGGGAAGAATTCTCATCATTTCCGAAGGCAATGAGTCACGATAATAAAAACTGAGCAAGCCCAGCAGATAGGCCGGGATAAAGAAAATCATAACCTGCTTTGTGTCCAGATAACCTAGTTTCCTTCCTGCCCACTTAATGGGATTCCACAAATACCGGTACATAAACGAATCGAGGTTCCACTCTTTTAAACACATCATATATATGGAATATTCAATCTTTTTAGGAAGTGAATCTTCGATGGTTTGCGGACGGGGAGTGAAATGGTAGAATTGCTCACGAATCTGGTAACTGACTACGGAAGGTGAAACCAGCAACTGATACGTTCGCAGAAATGCATTGCCGGTGAAATGAAACAAAGCCAGGTATTCCAAACCTGCTGCCACTTCAATGAAGATTAACCCGATTTGGGCAATGGAAGAATAGGCGATCTGGCTTTTCACAGAAGACTGGACCCGTGCCATACCTGTAGCCAATAGGCTGGTAAAAAGTCCAAGTGCTCCAATGAGTATCCGTACAGAAATCTGGTGCTCCCAGAACGGATAGGTGCGAAGAAGTAAAAACACACCAATGTGAACCGACAACGATCCATAAAAGATCGCACTTGAAGGTGTAGGTCCTTCCATCGCACGGGGCAGCCAGGTTGAGAACGGTAGCTGTGCTGATTTTGCAGCAGCCGAGATCAGCAGCATGAGCGAAATAAAAACTCCAATCCAGCTATGGGCCTGCAAATGTTCGCTTACCAGGTCATAGTTATTCAGTTTCAGAAAGGCAATGTTTTCATGAAAGAGGTGGTGGCTCATCCACATTGCCAGTAAAATTCCAACATCACCTATCCGGTAAATTGAAAATACTTTTACGGCATTCTTTACCGGCAAGTACCGGTCGCGGTAAAAGGCAATCAGCAGGAAGGAAGAAATGCCGAGTATCTCCCAACCGATAAAAAGAGTTTCAAAATTTCCGGAGAAGATGATGATGTTGTAACCGAAATAAAAAAACAAGATGGTGTTGAAGAAGCGCTTATAGCCTTGTTCGCGATGCAGGTAATAACGGCTGTAAATGGTTACCATAAACGTAAGCACCGAGCCAACAAACAAATAGGTGGCTGTTATCTTGTCGAAATAAAAATCAATCAGAAATTCATACCCATCGGTGCGATAAAGTACTATTTCCCTGAGGTTAAGAACCGGATGACCATTCCATAACCAATACAATAAAAACAATTGAAATCCAGCGAGATTAATCCCTACCGTGGTAAAAGCAACTCTCGACAATAATGCCTCCTTTCTGCCGGGAATAATCAGGCTTAACAGGAATCCCAACAGAGGTATAAAAATGAAAAACTGAAGAATAGAAGTCATACGTAATTAATTTACAATACATACTGGAAGGTTCTCTTCCGAGGATTCAAATAAAGGAATGAGGTTATCAATAGACTGAACCTTTTTAATTGCCGGATCATACGGATAAAAGGCGCCATCCCGGAATACAAACAGATTCCGGTTTTCGGGATGTATGACTACCAGGTGAACCCACTCATTAATAAACCATTCGTAGGTCTCCGGTACAATTTGAATGGTTTTCAGAACAACATCGGGTTCATGCTCTACAATGATTAACAGACGCACCGGATCGTGCACTTCAATCATCTGGCTGGGAAGGCCGGGCCGCAGATCTCCATCAATTCCATTGGCAACACCAAATAAGCCCATTACATTGTGTGGTAACTTGGTGCCTGCACCGAGCTTCTGGTTATCGACACGCGAGAAATAATATTCGAGGTTAATACCACCACAAACCGGTGCTGCTGCTTTTAAAATATTCAATAGGTATTTGCCCTCCGGATCAACCTGGTAGTCGAATGAATTAAGGAATGATCGTCTGTCAAGAAAGAGGTGACGGGTGAGTGATCGCCTTCCGACAATACATAAGGCATTGGTAGCATGGTTCAGTTCGGGCCTCGGTTCGAAAAGAGAAACCGAACGCCTTTTTACCAATTCATGAATCCGGTCTTCAGGAAGATTGCTGTCGATACTATCGAATCGTCTTGAACGTTCCTTGGCATTTATCTTTAACGCAGCATCAAATACTTTTTCGTTGCGCAGGTGGCTTTCATAATGCCCGGCTGGTAATGATTCCTCATCAAAAAAAACAACCTCATCGCGCGTTGTATCATGCAATCCTCCGACAAACATTGTGGATGTTGGGATTTCAATGTTCCGATCAGCCAGGATTTTCCGCACTTCCGGATGATTAGCCATGTGGCAGATCACCCGTGCATTAACCGATCCTGCCCTTCCTGAACAAGCACCACAATCATAGGCTGCATAATGCGGATTGTTAACACTACTGCTTCCATGACCAAAGACATAAACAATGGAGGCAAAATTTTTAACCAACCCGATGCTTCGCAGAAGGCCTTCCACCCGGTTAGCCATCTCTTCAATTGTAAACCCGATTTGAAGATCATTTTCTTTATGATCAGGTCGCTTGTTCTCGATGGTGAGCCTGGAAAGTTTTTCCATATGCTGAAAGGAAGTAGCTGTTGCCGGGCCCATGGAGGGACGGAATATGCTCAGAAATAATTTGAAGGCCGACCAGAACCCAAGTGTTTGGGTGATCAGCCAACCGCTGAATAAAGAATGGGTCTGCTTGGTAAAATGGGCATCCTTTTTATGCTTTCGCCTCACCCCGATTTCCTTAATCAGGTGTTTTGCATTTACCGGTGCAGGGCAAAGCTTTGTATAAAATTTGCCATGATCGGGTTTGAAATAAAATTCTACGTTAAAAAACCCGGGTGTTCCAAAGGTTTCGCAATTCGGATCAACATGCTCGATGTGCCTGCGGAAGGAACACTCCCGATCGTCAATGCAAAACATGGCCTGGAATGTTCTCTCACCGACAACTGAATGATTGTTACTCTTGATTTGTAGTCCGGCCAGCACTTCATCGTAATAGCTCCATTCAAAGGCCTCCTGCCAGATAATCGTTACCTGGTCGAGTTCAGTGTCTTCAACACCGGCAAATAAATCAACAGGTTTCTCCTTCAAGGCATATTCCAACGGAAGCCACTGGCCTCCAAAATGGTCATCCAATGCATCAATCTCCAGCAATAATTCGAAGATGATCAGATCATGCAGTGATATTTTACGGTGATCAAGAAGTGTATGGGGATTATCCTCAACCGTTGCTACCATACCCGACCAGCCCTGGTGTGCAAACTGCTGATCAAAGAGGTAATGTTTATAAAGAGACTCATCATACCCAATCACAAGGCGCAATAATTGGGTAATCTGGCAATGTCCTTTGAGCAATAATTCGCGGGCACGATCAGAACGGAAAAAACTGGTAAAACTTTTCTGCTCCATTTCCCTGAGGGAAGAGAGGAACCCTTTATTGGAAACCGGGAAATTCCACATGGAAATTCCCTGGTCGAGATAGCTGCAGAGTATCCTGAATAATAAGGGTTGCACCAGCGAATCCAGGTCAACCTGGTACAGCTTTTTCCAATTGGCCCGTAACCGGCCAATGCGCGGAAGGTCTTTATGATATTCTCCATGTATTAGTTTTTCCATCCACACATCAATTGAAGAAGCGCCCCTTCGCCTGGCAATGACTTCTTTCAATACATCGGGCTTGATTCTGCCGGATGCATACAAGGATCGGTATTCTGCCAGTGACATCGAAACGCGGTAGCCGAATATGGCCGATGCACTGTTAATGGCCTCATTGAATTTCAGGTGCTGAAATCCATGTAATGTATTATGATGGATAAAATCCTTTAACGGAGCTTGTGCAGGCAAATAATGTTTTAATTCATGCAGCACATGATGTTCATCAAATCT
The DNA here is from genome assembly GCA_025455225.1 of Cyclobacteriaceae bacterium. Classification (GTDB taxonomy): domain Bacteria; phylum Bacteroidota; class Bacteroidia; order Cytophagales; family Cyclobacteriaceae; genus UBA2336. The sequence continues at coordinate 4,162 of JALOMY010000050.1, forward strand.
TGAATCGTCTTTTAACTTCATAGTAATGATAAAAAATAGGTTAACCACTTAATGTGGTAAATGACTGATCTCAGACCTTATGGTCTTTCAATTACAAAGAAGAAATCTAAATCAGAAGCGTGCGGATTGCAATGAAGCGAGGCACAGAAAAATAGGGACTGGAATCAATCAGTTTGAGGCAAAGCTGTTTGTCCTCGCTTTTCGAAAAGGAAAACGCATTGATTAAATAAAGCAATGTAAAAGATCCCGAAACCGATTCTGCATCTTTACCTTCTTTCTCTTCAACAGCAAGTTGAGTTGAATTTGTAAGAGTATGATCGGTAACATGCTTGAACGAAGTGTTACTGATGTGATTTACGGGTTGAACAACGGATTGAGAACGGGAAACCACCGAGGCGAAGAGAAAAAGAATTGCCAGAAAAACTGAGAAAGGCCGGTAGTAACCACTTTTCATTCTACAAATGTACAGAAAACCTGAACTCTCAAAAAAATGAGTACAGCATAATTTACGTAATAACACCAGTTGGGTAAAGTCCAATTAGCTTTACAGACTATATAAAGAGTGAATTGCAATCGTTTGTTAAATGAGCTGACCCCACGGTTAGCAGAACTTATAAAAATTTTTCACACCTTTGTCATGCGAATACGTTCATGTATTTACGAAGCAACTTCATATTGAAATACCTGGTTATCCTGCTTTTTGTAGTTGAAATGCTGGTGCCAGCCTGGGTTTCTTCTCTTGAAGAAACTCAACCCTCAGCACATATTCATCAAATACAGGTTACCGAACAACCTGCTTCAATTGATGGTATTTCACATATTTTACTCGAAGAAAACAACAACGAAGAACGGGTTGGCCGGGATTTTCATTTCCAGCCTTGCATCTCTTTTGATCTTTTCAATTCCCTTGAAAAATTCCGTTCAGTTGATGTAAAACACCGGTTGACACAGGTACTGTTCGATCCTCAGCCGGCACTCTTTACCCTTCACCGGGTTCTGTTAATTTAATCCACTCCATTCTGATTTCCTGCCTGGCCTCAGGCAGGTAGTGTGTTTTTCAGCAACACACCTTTTCGTTTCATTATTCATTTCAATCGAACACAAATAGTTCTAACAAAAATTTATGAAGACTCAAGAAATTCCACAGGATGGATTAGCCGGACTCAAGCAAAACTGGAAAACCGATGCATTATCCGGCTTCCTTGTGTTTCTATTAGCACTACCCCTAAGCTTAGGGATTGCCAAGGCCAGTGAGTTTCCACCTGCTATGGGTGTACTCACTGCCATGATTGGCGGCCTTGTTGTTAGTTTTTTTGCCGGCTCACGGCTAACCATTAAAGGACCAGCCGCTGGACTGATCACCATTTGTGCCGGTGCCGTAACTGAAATGGGTGGCGGTGCCACCGGATGGCAACTGGCGCTGGGCGCCATTGTAATTGCCGCCTTGATTCAGATTGTATTCGGATTATTAAAGTTCGGATCACTCAGTGACTTTTTTCCTCATTCGGCAGTGCACGGAATGCTTGCCGCTATCGGACTGATTATTTTCTCCAAACAGATCCACGTTCTTTTAGGCATTGACCCTGCAACATTAAAAGGACTGGAACCTCTTGAATTGTATGAACGCATTCCGTATTCCATCATGCATGAAGATCCTCGTGTAACGCTCGTTGGTGTCATCAGTCTCATCATCATTTTCGGAATGCCGTTATTGAAACCGAAAGTATTCAAAAAGATTCCCGCACCCATGGTAGTGTTGCTGGTTACGGTACCCCTGGCCTGGATCATGGATTTCAAACACACCGAACCCGCGTTTGACATGGTGCAAATCGGAAACTTCTGGGGATCTGTTGGTTTTAATGCTGACTTCTCTTTAATCGGATCGTTTGTCTTCTGGAAGTATGTCATCATGTTTCTGTTTGTCAATAGCCTGGAAAGCCTGTTGACGGTTAAAGCCATTGACGGTCTTGATCCCTGGAAACGATTATCCAATCCAAATAAAGATCTCGTTGCCGTAGGCGTGGGAAATGCAGTTTCAGGATTAATCGGTGGTTTACCTATGATCTCCGAAGTTGCCCGGAGTTCAGCCAACATAACCTTTGGAGGCCGTACCCGCTGGGCCAACTTCTTTCATGGTACGTTCTTGTTGGTTGCCATGCTGTTGTTTATCCCGGTAATCGAAATGATTCCGAATACAGCCCTGGCAGCACTGTTGATTGCCGTTGGTTACCGGCTGGCATCACCGAATGAATTCTTTAAAACTTACAAAATTGGTTCTGAACAACTGGTCATTTTTGTTACCACCATTATTGTGACATTGGCCACTGATCTATTAATCGGTGTGGGGGCAGGTATTGTAATGAAGTTTTTCTTTCATATCGTTAATGGCGCCCCGTTACGAAGTTTGTTTAAAGCCCGGTATGAGCTGACTGAAAACAACGGTACCTACTCGGTTCGCATAATGGATGCCGCCATTTTTTCAAACCTGATTGGCTACAAGAAATTGTTTCACAGCTTTCAGCCCGGTAAAAAGGTGCTTGTTAATTTTTCAGATTCAAAAATTGTTGATCATTCATTTATGGAAGCCTTTTATCATTTCCAGGAAGAATATCAGCATACGGGAGGTCAGGTGATAGCCAACGGATTTGATAACTTCAGGGCATTTTCAAACCATCCGCTTGCCACACGAAAATATGATCCTGAAAAACAATTGCGACTTGAAATAAAATTAGATTCACGTCAAGTGGTCTTACGAAAATTCAGTGAGGAAAATGAATATACCTTTTATCCTCAACGGGTAAGGAATGCTATTCGGTATAAGGATTTTCCCATCCAGCAAGGCGCAAGAATCCAGTATGAAGAAAATATCCTGGAGAAGTATCTTGAAAATGGAAGGATAACAGTTTCCGATGTTACACTTTCCGAAGGAGCCGGACAGGCTCAATCCGAATCGCGCATTACACTCGTTCAGGTGGCCGAAACGGATTTCGTAATCCCGGATTTTGCATTGGAACCTGAAAATTTATGGTCCAGGTTATCCGAACTTACACATGGAAAGGATATTGATTTTACCGCGCACCAACAGTTTTCTAAAAAGTACTACCTGAGGGGTGATTCGGAAGAACAAATCCGGAATTTCTTTAGCAACGGGGTTATATCCTTCCTGGAAAGCAAGGAAGCGGTACACATTGAATGTCACCGGAATAAACTCCTCTTCTACACGAAGCGACAGTTGCTGCAGCCACATGAAATTGCAGCGCTTGAAAAATTTGTTGAAGAGTTTCTGGAACGGATCGATCAAAACGTAACGCAGGCTGTCTGACAATTTTCAGGCTAATCATGAAGTCTTAACCGACTTTCATTTTGATCGATTATCGATTTTACTGCAGAACGCATCTTAAAAAAATTCCCGTTATGTCTCTTCCAATTTTATTGGGGAGACATCTCCGAGTAAAGTGCTGGATTTTTTCAGATGACTATAGCATAGATAATCGCATTGTTGAAAGTCTGTTGCCCCATTCAATTCATGAGCCTTCGTTGTTGAAATGATGTAAAATGTTTTTTCATTAAACGATTTATCATGCTTCGAAATAATTTCTTAATCCAGTTATCAATTTTATTCTTTGTATTGACTGCATCCGTATATGGCCAGGCACAAACTCCTCCTGCGGAGCGGGAAGAGTTGAAAATTAACCTGAATGAAAAGGGAAATCATTATCTCAAATTAACCTTCCTCAATCAGGTATGGCTTCGCTATAACCAAAGCAATCCTGGCACCTTTGTGCTTAATGAACCTGCCACTGAAACTGTTGATTTTGGTTTACGAAGAACACGCATTCAATTCTTTGGTCAGATTACAGATCATGTATTCTTCTATACCCAGTTTGGCCAGAATAACTTCAACTTCCTGGCACAAAACTCCGGCAATCGAAAAATCCAGGCATTCTTTCATGATGTGTTGGGAGAATATAATGTATGGAAAGAGTCCAACCGGCTTAAACTTGGGGCCGGCCTGACCATTACAAACGGGTTATCCCGATTCAGTCAGCCAAGTATTGGTACCATTATGACATTGGATGTTCCGGTTTTTGCCCAGGCTACAGTTGACCAGACTGACGAATTCTCACGAAAGTTAAGTGTTTATGCACGTGGCCAGGTAGGCCGATTGGATTACCGGGTTACGATCAGCGATCCGTTCCCAATCACAACCAACGGACAGCCTGCAGCACCGATTAGCCAGAACTCAAGTTTTGCACAGTACGGACACCATAAACAATACCAGGGGTTTTTTATGATGAACTTACTTGACCGGGAGCCGCATACCACACCTTACATGACAGGCACCTACCTGGGCAAGAAAAAAATACTGAATCTGGAAGGTGGATTTATCACGCAGAAAAATGCTACCTGGAACCGGGAGAATATAGACACACTTTATCACAGCATGAATTTATGGAGCGTTGCCTTGTATTACGATGCTCCGGTTAACTCCGAAAAGGGCACTGCATTATCCCTGTATGCAGGTTACTTCAATTATGACTTTGGAAAGGGATATCTGCGGTACAACGGCATTATGAATCCGGCCAACGCAGTTGCTGCCGAGTATCCTTCCGGAAGCCAGGGTAATGCTTTCCCCATGTTTGGTACCGGAAACATTGTGTATGTGCAAGCCGGTTACCTTATGAAAAAAGACTTACTCGGAGCCAGCATGGGTACGTTAATGCCGTACGCCAGCCTGACGAGTGCACGATACGACCGGGTTTCGGGCAGCATGGATGTTTATGATGTAGGTGTTAACTGGCTCATCTCCGGGCATAGGTCAAAAATTTCTTTTGATTACCAGCATCGGCCCTACTACCAGGAACAGGGTAACGAATTAATCAAGCAGGGTGGCCGAAACCAGTTTGTTATACAATACCAGATATACATATAGTGTTTACGTTGGGTTTTATTAGGTTAATTGGGTAGGGCTCCTAACGGAGCCCGGGTAGAAAGGCCGGACTTAACATCCGGCTTTTTTAGTTTAGCTTTGCACCACTTTTAAAAGCACCATGACGAACATTAAAGAAATTTTTTCAGTCACGTTGATCTTGTTTTCAGTCATCGATATAATTGGCTCCATACCTTTCATCATCATCATCAAAAAACGGGAAGGCCGGATTCATGCCGAAAAAGCTACTTTAATTTCTGCCGTACTCATGGTTGGCTTTCTTTTCTTAGGACAATCCATTCTGAAATTATTTGGGTTGGATGTGGCCTCTTTTGCCGTGGCTGGTTCTATTGTTATCTTCATTGTCGCGATGGAAATGATCCTGGGTATTACATTGATCAAAGATGATCCGGAAGCCAAAGGATCAGGTTCGGTTGTTCCGCTGGCATTTCCATTAATTGCCGGTGCGGGCACACTCACTACCATCCTTTCCCTTCGTGCCGTATACGCAGAAGTGAATGTATTGATCGGAATTCTGCTTAACCTGGTGTTTGTTTACCTCGTGCTTCGCTCATCAAGCTGGCTTGAGCGCAAACTGGGTAAGTCGGTCTTCGCTGTTTTGCGTAGAGTGTTTGGCGTAATTCTTCTGGCCATTGCCGTTAAGATTTTTAAAGACAACGTTGGATTTACATCATGATCCACATCTATACCGATGGCGCTGCACAAGGTAATCCCGGCCCGGGCGGCTACGGCATCGTGATGAAATACAACCATCATGTGAAGGAATTGTCGGATGGATTTCGTCTGACAACCAACAACCGTATGGAATTACTGGCCGTAATTGTAGCACTTGAAGCCATTAAGAAAGAAGGTATTCCGGTAACCATTCACTCTGATTCGAAATACGTAGTGGAGGCTGTCAAACAAGGTTGGATCTGGAATTGGGAAAAGAAAAACTTTGCGAAGAAGGCCAATCCGGATTTATGGAAGCGCTTCATTCCCTTATATCACACGTATAAACCAAAGTTTGTCTGGGTTAAAGGCCATGCCGGTCATCCGGAAAATGAACGTTGCGATGTCTTGGCCGTACAAGCTGCGCAACGAAGCCGGTTGCATACCGATACCTGGTACGAAAACAACCGCGAAGAGTAAACTGAACCTTCTTGGCATTCGGGGGATGGTTCTTATATTGAGAAAACAATTAGCCCGGTATTGGAACCTAAACTGAACTTTTCTCCCGCTTCACTTCAGATTCTGAATGTTTGTCTGGCCATCATTATGTTTGGTGTGGCGCTTTCCATCAAGCCCGAACATTTTTACCAGTTGCGCCATCAGAAAAAATCATTGATCACCGGGTTTCTGTCGCAATACATTCTGTTACCCCTGATCACCTGCCTGCTGATCTTTGTGCTTAATCCTTCACCGGGTATTGCACTGGGTATGTTACTCGTGGCGGCTTGCCCGGGAGGAAATGTTTCTAATTTTTTTACGATGCTGTCACGAGGTAATGTAGCGTTGTCGGTAACATTAACAGCTTTTACTTCCTTGCTCGCTTTCCTTGTAACACCCGCTAATTTTCTGTTCTGGTCTTCCCTCATTCCGGGTTTAACACAACACCTTAAGGAACTTGAAATTCATTTCACCGACTTGTTGTTAAATATGACCGGTATCTTGCTTTTACCTCTTGTGGCCGGCATGCTATTTCAGTATAAGTTTCCGCAGGCTGCTGAGAAAATTGCCAAACCTGCCCGCGTCATATCCATTCTGATACTTATAAGTTTTATTGCGGTTACCCTATACTTTAACGCCACTGTTTTTTATGACTATATTCTTCTTGTTTTCTGGATTGTATTAATTCATAACGGACTGGCTTTAGCCGGAGGATACTGGCTTAGTATACTGTTCAAAAACAGGGAAGAAGTACATCGTACCGTAGCTATTGAAACCGGCATACAAAATTCAGGGCTTGCCCTGGTTCTGATTTTCACTTTCTTTAACGGCAATGGCTTTATGGCCTTGATTGCAGCCTGGTGGGGTGTTTGGCATCTCGTAAGTGGTTTTGTATTTGCATATAGTTTTCAGCGAAAACCGGTTGAACAATCTGCATGAAACCTCCCCTTACCTACCGGTTATTAAAAGCTTACACACGACTCGGCCTGCTGATCTATTTCAGGAAGTGGCAAAATGTTAATACCGATTTAATCCCTGCCGAAGGTCCGTTTATTTTTGTTGCCAATCATCAGAATGCTTTTCT
>JALOMY010000051.1 GCA_025455225.1 Cyclobacteriaceae bacterium
TTACCATTGAAGGCGTAACAAAGTTATCAGGAACAGAACACACGCTTTTGCCCGATATGATTGAGATCGGCAGTTTTATTGGATTAGCCGCTATGACCCAATCGGAAATTACCATTAAGAATTGCCGAATTGATATGCTGGGGATGATTCCCGATGTTTTCAGGCGACTGGGAATTAGAATGGAATTTCGGGGAGATGACATCTACATACCGTCCCAGGAAAGCTATGAAATAGAAACCTTTATCGATGGCTCCATTCTGACGGTAGCCGATTCCCCCTGGCCTGGGTTTACTCCCGATTTAATCAGCATTGTACTGGTGGTTGCTACCCAGGCTAAAGGATCAGTATTGATTCATCAGAAAATGTTTGAAAGCCGTCTGTTCTTTGTCGATAAACTGATTGACATGGGTGCCCAGATTATATTATGCGATCCGCACCGCGCCAATGTTATTGGTCTCGATCGTAAGCAACAGCTTCGCGGAATTAAAATGTCTTCACCGGATATTCGTGCCGGGGTGGCCTTATTAATCGCAGCCTTGTCTGCCAATGGCGTAAGTGAAATCTCCAGTATTGAACAAATCGACCGGGGTTATCAGAAGATTGACGAACGTTTGCGTAAGCTCGGAGCGGAAATCGAGCGAATCAGAATTGAAGCTTAAGACCGATCGGGCAGTGATCGGATCCATAATACTCATTATAAATGGTTGCTTCCCTCACCCGGTCTATCAGGGATTTGCTAACCAGGAAATAATCAATACGCCACCCTACATTACGGGCACGGGCATTAAACATGTAGTTCCAATAGGTATACTTAACCTCCTGCGGGTTGAAATGCCTGAATGAATCGATAAAGCCTGCATCCAGAAGCCTTTGAAATCCATCAATTTCAACCTGAGTATACCCGGCTGATCTGTTGTAATTTTCTTTTGGCCGCGCGATATCAATGGGCTGATGGGCAACATTAAGATCACCGCATATAATAACCGGTTTTCTCCGGTTTAACCCGGATACAAATTTGGTAAAGGCTTCATCCCATTGTTGCCGGTACTCCAGGCGCTTTAACCCTTCGCCCGAATTCGGAGTATACACGGTTACCAGAAAGAAGTTATCAAATTCCGAAGTAACCACTCTTCCCTCACGATCATGATCCTCAATGGCCATATCATAGGATACTGAAATGGGTTCATGTTTTGAAAGAATAGCAGTACCCGAATAACCCTGGCGCGCCTTGGATGAATTGATGTAGCCCTTATATGCCGGCATAAGTTCCAACGCACTTTTAACTTCCTCCACGCCAGCCTTGGTTTCCTGAAGGCATAGAATATCCGGATCCATTGCTTTAACATCTTTCAGGAAATCTTTTTTAATGATGGATCGAATACCGTTTACATTCCAGCAAACCAGATTCAAATCAGGCATATCACGAATTGATTAAGCAGCTCGCAAGAAATAAAAAACCCGCTCCGATAGCAACCGAAGCGGGTCCAGGATTTATTTTTTCTTTTCAGGAGGTAAGGGTTCCGAGGTACCCGGATCATTCTTTTTTTCATTCTGTTGCCCCAGGTAGGCAGGTAAATCCAGTCCGGCCATCTTAAATACCTCATGTAAGGGAGGAACCGATTGATACAAGCCTGAGATGAAGTTGGCCGTGGATGTTTTACCATCTTTCGAAGTACCTCCATCCCAAACGGTAACTTTATCTATTTGAATGTTTTTAATTGCCTCCGTCTGCAATCTCACCAATTCAGGCAATTTGTCTGCAATAATAAGCATCGCAGCATCTTTTGAATTATTTCCTGCAGCACTTACAATTTGCCTCAAACCATCCGCCTGTTTAGTAAGAATTTCATAAATACCTTTTGCTTCCGCCTGTCGTTTCAGGAAAATGGCATCGGCCTCACCCTTTGCCCGTTCGCGTACTTTTTCAGCTTCGGCCTGGGCTTCAATAATTGCCTTTTGTTTTTGAATTTCTGCAGCAACCACAATATTGGCATTTTGCGATGCCCGGTCGCGTTCGGCACGAGCCTGTTCGGCCATTTGTTCTGCCAGGTAAGCTTCCTCCAATGCTTTTGCAGATTGAACTTTTTCTGCTGCAATGGCTTTTCGTAGTGCTTCAGCTTCACGTTCTCTTCGCTCGGAATCAGAATTTGCGATTGCAATCTTCGACTGGTTCTCTCCTTTTACTGCAACTGCATTGGCTTCAGCGGATTTTACCCGGGTATCGCGTTCGGCTTCAACTTTTCCGATGGATTCGTCACGTTTGGCGCCTGCAATTAATATTTCCTTATCCTTAATTGTAACGGCAACTTGTGTGTCGCGGTCACGAACCATTTCTGCTACTTTAATATCGCGCTCCTTTTCCGCTTCGGTCTTTCCAATATCCCCTAACCTCTCCTGATCAGCAACACGAATCTTGGCTTCATTAATAGCTTTAGCCGCAGCTTCCTTACCCAAGGCTGCAATGTATCCGCTTTCATCACGGATATCCGTAAAGTTTACGTTAATTAGTTTTAATCCTATCTTCTTCAGTTCCGCTTCAACATTGTGAGAAACGTTACTCAAAAACTTATCTCGGTTAGTGTTAATCTCTTCAATATCCATCATCGCAACCACCAAACGCATCTGACCTACAATAATATCGTGCGCCAATGCATGAATATCCTGGCGTTGCAAACCGAGCAACCGTTCCGCTGCATTTTCCATTACTCCGGTTTCTGTCGAAATACCAACAGTGAAACGAGAAGGAACATCCACACGGATATTTTGCTTACTGAGTGCGTTCGTTAAGTTTACTTCAATAGAAATTGGAGTTAAATCCATGAAGGCGTAATCCTGGAAGACCGGCCAGATAAAAGATGCGCCTCCGTGAATACATTTTGCTGAACCTCCCCCAACTTTACCATACACAACCAGAATCCGATCAGAAGGACAACGCTTATATCGTCTGAAAAAAGTAACAAGAACTACAAATACAAATAGCGTTGCTAACGTAATAATTGGTAATGCGAATACACTCATAGGATTTCTATTGGGTTTTTATTTAGCGGTTACAAGTAATATAGTTTCATTAAGGACCTGGGTAACGGTAATCACATTACCCGTAGGAATGTCAACGTCATCATCGGTCATAGCATCCAGGGTTCTTAATGATCCCTGAACGGTGATTTGCACTTTACCAATACCTCCTCGTTTACCCTTTATGGTCAGGTATACCTCACCGATACCTCCCACCGCATTTTTCATTTGCAGAGTTCCGTTTGCGCTGGCTTTACCTAAAAAGTAAAATATCGATGCCATGATCGTCATCATAATCAAACCCGCCATGACAGCGATTATCAGAGATGTGGTCTCAGACAAACCGGAGTCTATACAAGCAATTCCTGTCCACCCAAAAATAGAAAAGAAGGCTATGAGATTCTTTAAGGTGAAAAACTGAAAGGCAATCCCCGTATCGGCTTCTACTTCATTGTCAGGGGTATCATCCGGAACATCTCCTCCAAAAAACGACAAGATTAGTTGCAGGATAAAAAATACGGTAAACGGAATGGCAAGTGCCCAGTAAATTTTCAGAGAGAGGGTGAGTCCTTCCCACCAGGATGTAAATTCACTCATGCGTTATTAAAGAAGGTATAAAATAATCTGAATTTATTCTTCCTTGATGGCTTCTACATCAACATTCTTAATAACCGGTTTGAAATTTTGAATCTTCAGGGACTGACGTCTAACTGACGATTTCGACTTATCCTTACGGTTCTTGCGCTTTAAACGGGTTACTGACATGACTTTACAGATTAAAGGAGCGCAAAAATAATGGATTCCTCCAGATCGGCAAAAACTTGCTGAATATATTGTATGCTTGAGGAAAAATAAGGGATTGGGCAATCTTCTTGGCCATTCCTGTTAGTTTTGCCCTCGTATGGAAAAACCGTCTTTACCGAAAGGAACCCGCGATTTTGGCCCTTCCACCATGGCTAAACGCCAATTCATTTTAGACACCATTCGCCAGGTATTTCAAAAATTCGGGTTTCTTCCCCTGGAAACACCCGCTATGGAAAATCTTTCAACACTGACTGGTAAATACGGTGAAGAAGGAGACCAACTTCTGTTTAAAATCCTGAACAGCGGAGATTTTTTAAAGGAAGTTGACCCGGCCAAACTTGAGTCGCGAAATTCGAAATCCATTACCCCGGATATTGCCGAAAAGGGACTTCGGTACGATCTGACCGTTCCATTCGCCCGTTTTGTAGTTATGAACCGTCATGAAATAACCTTGCCTTTCAAGCGGTTTCAGATCCAGCCGGTATGGCGGGCAGACCGACCACAAAAAGGAAGATACCGAGAGTTCTTCCAATGCGATGCCGATGTTGTAGGAACGGATTCATTGGTCTGTGAAGCCGAAATCATCTTCATGATCAAAGAAGTAATGAGCCGGCTCGGAGTTATTGATTATACCATCAAAATCAATCACCGCAGAATCCTGAATGGAATTGCTGAAGCCATTCAGGCAATGGGCAAAGAATCGGAATTGTTTGTGGCAATTGATAAACTCGACAAGATTGGCGTTGAGAATGTTAAAAAGGAATTATCTGAAAAAGGTTTTAATCCTTCGCAACTGGATACTCTCTTTCAAGTGCTTTCTATCCAAGGTTTAAACTCCGATAAAATAGAATCATTGAATAATTCGCTGTCGGCTTCCAATTCAGGCATCAAGGGACTAAGGGAAATCCAACACGTGTTTGATTTCCTGAAACAATACGGAGAATCTGACGAACATGTAGAACTTGACCTGGCTTTAGCTCGCGGCCTCAGTTATTATACAGGTTGTATTTTTGAAGTGAAGATCAACTCGGTAAGTATTGGAAGTGTGAGCGGTGGTGGCCGGTACGATAATCTAACCCAGGCTTTTGGCGCAAAAGAACGATTATCCGGTGTGGGAATTTCATTTGGTATTGATCGTATTTACGATGCCATGGAAGAATTGAACTTGTTCTCACCCCAGGCCTTATTATCTTCAAAAGTGCTGATTTGTCATTTTGATGAAGGAACCTTCAACCATGGATTGCATGTACTGGCATCACTAAGAAAATCGGGCATTGCCAGTGAAATTTATCCGGAAGTTGCCAAATTGAAAAAACAGCTGGAGTACGGCAGTAAAAAACGCATTGAACATGCCATCGTTATCGGTGAAGAAGAAATGAAAAGCGGCATCTTTACAATTAAAAACCTGATTAACGGGGAACAAACCAGACTCCCATTGGAAACCATCATTCAACAACTGTCGAACTAATTATAGTGCACGCGGTCCACTCCATCTCGAATAAAAAGTTAAGTCTGTCCGACTTATCTTCCATCGTTTTTACCCCATGCACACTTGAACTGTCACCTGATTCGGTTCAACAGATTGTACATTGCCGGCAATACCTGGATCAGAAAATACGAAACACTTCTTCACCGCTTTACGGAATCAACACAGGATTCGGATCACTTTACAATACCTTCATTCCCGATGATCAGTTGGAGAAACTCCAGGAGAACCTCGTAAAATCACATGCCTGCGGAACCGGTGAATTAGTGCCCGATGAGATTGTACGTTTAATGTTATTTCTGAAAGTACAATCGCTGGCCTATGGCTATTCGGGTGTGCAGCTTGAAACCGTACAACGGTTGACAGATTATTTCAACAACAAGGTTTACCCGGTAATTTACCAGATGGGGTCCTTAGGCGCATCGGGTGATCTCGCTCCCCTCGCGCATCTCGCGCTAACCCTCATTGGACAGGGAGAAGTACATTATCAAAACCAAACGTTTCCAGGCCGTGAAATTAATTTGAAATTCAACTGGCAGCCCATTCACTTTAAAGCCAAGGAAGGTTTAGCCCTTTTAAACGGCACCCAGTTTATGTGTGCCTATGGTGTGTGGTGTACGCTTCATGCTCATAGGTTGTTAAAGCTTGCCAATATTATTGGAGGATTATCATTGGATGCCTTTGATGGGCGAATTGAACCTTTCCTGCCGCATGTACATTCCATACGACCTCATAACGGTCAATCCAAAATTGCTGAAGAGATGGTTAATCTTCTGCAGGGCAGTGAATTGATCAAGCAACCTAAAAAACATGTTCAGGATCCTTATTCGTTCCGGTGCATTCCCCAGGTTCATGGCGCCAGTGCCGATGCCATCGATTATGTAACCCGTGTGATCCTGACTGAAGTCAATAGTGTAACCGATAACCCCAATATTTTCCCGGAAGAAGATGCGATCATCTCCGGTGGTAATTTTCATGGACAGCCTCTGGCCCTGGCACTTGACTTCCTTTCCATTGCATTAGCCGAACTGGGAAGCATTTCAGAACGCAGAACCTACCAATTGATTTCGGGATCGCGTAACTTACCGAATTACCTGGTGGCTAATCCAGGAATAAATTCCGGAATGATGATTCCACAGTATACGGCAGCTTCATTGGTAAGTCAGAATAAACAACTCAGTACGCCTGCCTCAGTAGATTCCATTGTATCATCCAACGGACAGGAAGATCATGTCAGTATGGGGGCCAATGCCGCCACCAAGGCTTACCGGGTTGTGAACAATGTGTACTCCATCCTGGCGATTGAGTTGTTGTCGGCCACCCAGGCACTTGAATTTCGCAGACCTTTAAAAACATCTCCTTACCTGGAGGAAATCAGGAATACTTTCCGTTCGATTATTCCGTTTGTAGAAGAAGACCGTGTGCTTCACGATGATATTCAGGAAGCCGAGCAGTTTATCCGCGAATTGAATCTCCATGGGCATTAAATCCATTTGCTTATTTATAGTTTGCCTGCTTCCGGTTTACGTTCAGGCGCAATACCTAAGCCAGGGTCAACGATTTTCTGTGGATGAAAAAAAAGGATGTGCCAGCTTAACGCTTGCCATCACCAATACGAATCTAAAACCTGCAGAAGCTATTTGCGGACCGGGTAATCCCTGTGATATTACCTGGGGTGATGGTTCACCCGCGGAACAAATAAACAGCTCTTCTGCAAACCATACCTATACCCAACCCGGTACATACACCCTTCGCATTTTATACCAAACGGTCGGCTTTGATGAAATCCAGATTGTAGTTACACCGAATACACCTCCACCCTTCAATGTTTTTACCTGCGGAAACAATGAAGTTCAGATTCAGGTTACAGATACTAATTACGATGGCTACATCATTAATTTCGGTGATGGTAGTCCGGAGGTACTGGTGCCCCAGGGAAGCCAGTTTATCACCAATCACACGTATATAACCAGTGGAAGTAAAACCATTGAAGTTCGTGGCAAAGATGTTGACGCGGCCGATAATTGTGTGCCCCCTGCCAGTAAAAATGTGCTGGCACTTCCTTCTTTACCGGCTCCTTTCATTAACGAACTGGATGTGGTTAGTGATACCCAGATTGACTTTCTTTTTACCACATTGCCCAACATTGTCTATCGCCTGGAAATCGCCACCAACAACAATTCAACCTTCCAGGTGGCGCAAACGCTTTATAATCAAACCGTCACTTCGCTAACCAATCTTCGAACAGACGATAATTTTTATTGTTTCAGGCTGGGAGCTTTCGATCCATGCAACAATACCATCGCGTATTCTAATATTATTTGCAGCACCAACTTTGATGTTACCGCCCAGAATAATCAGAATGAATTAAGCTGGACAACCAATACAGCAACCGTTACCGGATTTACCGTGATACGCGATGGTGTTACAATTACCAACACGAATGGTACTTCTTTTATTGATACCCAGGTTACGTGCAAGACAGAGTATTGTTACCAACTGGTTACGAACTACACGAACGGAAGTTCCAGCATCTCATTGCCTAAATGTGTTACCGCTGTTTCAACGGATATACCAACCCCGGTTGTTAATGCAACTTCGGTTGTGGGTTCTAATGGTGTCGATATTATATGGGAACAGGATCCGGCATTTCAACCCACTGAATACCGGATCTTCAGGAGAGAAGGACCAGGTAATTTTCAATTTCTTACCACAACTACAACCAATCAATTAATCGATTCTGAATACGCTACAGAACGGGAATTGGTCTACCAGATTGATTATACGGATGTATGTGATAATACGGCACCCATGAGTGATGTAATCGCCCCTATTCGGTTGAGCGGAAGTCTTACACGAGAAAATTATTCTGAACTTACCTGGTTGGCTTATTCCGGTTGGCAAAACGGAGTAGATGAGTATGTCATTGAAAAATACTCCGAAGACGGGCAACTTATTCAAACTCTTTCAACGGGATCAGCGTCAACCACATTCACCGATACCGACATTATTCCGGATCAACAGGTTATCCGGTATGTCATTAAAGCCAATCCCAATACAATTGGCCTGGGTCAATCGGTGTCAAATGAAATTACCATTATTAAGTCACCGAATATTTTTTATCCAACTGCCTTCACCCCCGACAGAAAAGGACCGGTACAGAATGAAGTCTTTAAAGTTTTCGGACAATACATTGCCGGGTTTGAAATGCAGATTTTTAATCGATGGGGTGAATTGCTTTTTACCAGCGACAGCATTGATACCGGTTGGGACGGGACATTTAATGGAAAAGAAGCACCGGAAGGAACCTATGCATTCATTGCCCGACTAACCGATCTTACCGGAAACACCCATACCCGATCCGGGTCAGTAGTTTTACTGCGAAAAAAATAGGATTAAGTGTAGATTGCACCCTGTTTGAATAAGGAATTTATTCCGTACATAATTAATCCGATACAGCTATGTTTGATATGATGAAGATGATGGGTAAGATGAAGGAAGTTCAGGCCCGAATTAAAGAAGCCCAGGATAATTTAGTGAATGTAACAGCTAGCGGTGAATCGGGTGGCGGTATGGTGAAGGCTGTTGTGAACGGAAAGAAACAATTGATCCGATTAGAAATAGATCCAACCCTTATAAAACCCGAAGACCAGGCCATTATGCAAGATCTGATTGTAGCGGCAGTAAACAAGGCATCCGAAGAAGCCGAGTTGCTCGCCCGGGAAGAATTGAGAAAAAGCACGGAAGGTTTGTTACCTAACATACCGGGTATGGATCTGGGCAGCATGATGGGATAATTGGTTGATATTAATCTTGGTATTGAGCAATTCATAATCCCAGGAACATGACGCACGTTGCCGTAGTTATTCTCAATTACAATGGCGAAGCCTTACTGCGGCAATTTCTTCCTTCCGTCATTCAGCACTCGGAAGGTGCATCCATAATTGTAGCCGATAATGGCTCTACCGATCAGTCTGTCCCGGTTATCCATGAACATTTTCCTTCCGTTGAAGTACTGAAGCTCGATCGTAATTACGGTTTTTGCGGTGGGTATAACCGCGCCCTTGCCCAGGTAAAAAGTGATTATTTCGTTTTGTTGAACTCTGATGTTGAGGTTACAGCCGGATGGCTTAACCCGATGATTGACTTACTGGATAAGAATCCTTCCATTGCCGCAGTACAGCCTAAGATCCTTGCTTATAATCAGCGCGATCATTTTGAATATGCCGGTGCCGGAGGAGGATATATCGACTCTTTAGGTTATCCATTTTGCCGGGGAAGGTTATTTGATTTCACAGAAAAAGATTTCGGACAATACGATGATGAGCGAGCGGTATTCTGGGCATCGGGAGCCTGCTTATGTATTCGATCCTCACTTTACCATGAAGCAGGTGGTCTGGATGAATCATTTTTCGCTCATATGGAAGAAATTGATTTATGCTGGCGAATCCATCGAATGGGCTATCAGGTTTATTACACAGGTAAAAGCAAAGTGTACCATGTTGGTGCCGGTACGCTTTCCCGCTCCAATCCCAGGAAAACTTATTACAATTTCAGAAACGGTTTAAGTCTTTTATTCAAGCATCTTCCACTGATGCATTTGCTGATAAAACTACCGGTACGGATAGCCCTTGATTGGGTAGCCGCTTTAAAGTTTCTGGCTGGTCATACACCAGCAGATGCCCGGGCTGTGGTCCAAGCCCAAATTGATTTTAACAGAACCTTGCAAAGAACCATTAAAGCCCGAAAGGAATTGATGGTTAAGTTTCCGACCAATATGGCTAACACCTATTCGGGAGTAATTCCCTGGGAGTATTATATCCTGAAAAAGAAGAAGATTCTGATCTAGTAGTCCCAAATCGGGCTTCGTTTGCGGAGGTATTTACG
Organism: Cyclobacteriaceae bacterium; assembly: GCA_025455225.1. Lineage (GTDB taxonomy): Bacteria > Bacteroidota > Bacteroidia > Cytophagales > Cyclobacteriaceae > UBA2336. The sequence goes on from JALOMY010000051.1 coordinate 10,193, forward strand.
GGTATTCATTACGAAGGCAAGTACCAAATAGAGAATAACCGGAGAGCCAAACGTGATGAAAGAGGCATAAATAAAAAACAGCCGGACAACCGAAGTAGCCACTCCCAGCTTTTCACTCAAACGTGTGCATACACCAAAAGCATACTCTTCAAAAAAAAGCTGAATTTTTTCCATGTAATTCGTCATCATATAGGGCTTTTAATAGATAAATATGTAGGTTAAACGACCAGTAAACACTTTTATAAACTATTGGTTCATCAAACCCCTTACCTAAGGTCAAATTCTTTATTTTTACCTTATAATTGCAAAAAAAACGATATAAAGTTACTTTTGCGACTCGAATTCCACAACCAAAAATAAAATCCAATGAGAAAATTAGTTTACGCGTTACTTATCGTGGGTGTGCTCAGCTTCTCCGGATGTACTTTACCTCAGATGGTAAAAATGTCCAAAGAACAGCAGCTTACGGTAACTCCCAATCCATTAGAAGTTCACAAAGACACGGTAGCCTTTGAAATGGCTGTTAACCTGCCTGTGAAAATGTTAAAGAAAGGTACTGTTTATACAGTGAATACCTTCTACAAATATGGAGAACAGGAAACAGCCCTCGAGTCTATTCCTTTTAAAGCTGAGGATTACCCGAACAGCTCTACCGAACAGCCTCGGGTTTCCAAGAATTTTACCTTTGCCTATGCTCCTGCTATGAAATCAGGTGTATTGCAAGTAGAAGGTGTTGCCTCTAAAGGAACAAAATCCAAAGTAACTCCACGTATGGATGTTGCGGTTGGTGTAATCACTACTTCGAAACTGGTTAAACCTGTTTTCTTTGCAGCTTATGCAGGTCATGGCTACAACAACCAGGAAGAAATTATTCCGGTTGTTATCCCTGATTTCATTTTCGAACAAGGCCGTTCGGTTCTTCGCAAATCAGAAATTAACAGCGACAAAGGAAAACAACTGGATGCATTCATCGCTTCCAAAAACGTAACGAAAACTGTTACCGTTACGGGTACTCACTCACCGGAAGGTGCTGAGCGTATTAACAGCAAACTTTCTCCAGATCGTGCTGCTGCTATCGAGAAGTTTTACCGCGATCAGATGAAGAAGTACGATTACCAGGATATGGCAAAAGATATCCAGTTCGTACTGAAGCCTGTTATCCGTGACTGGGCAGAATTCAAAACTGCATTAGCTTCTTACGAAGGAATATCGTCTGAAGAGAAAGCTGAATACCTGAACATAATTAATGGTGGTGGAACGTTTGAAGATCAGGAAAAACAGCTGTCCAGATTAAAGACCTACAGAAAAGTATTCAAGGATGTATATCCTACTCTTCGTACCGCCAAAACTGAAATCCTGACAGTAAAAGATAAGAAGACAGATGCCGAGATTTCCGTATTGGCTAAGCAAATCACTACCGGTCAGGTTTCTTCAGATACACTTTCTTTTGAAGAATTGATGTACTCAGCCACCTTAACTCCTTCATTGGAAGAAAAAGTAGCTATCTATGAAGCCGCTACCAAGAAAGGCACTAACTGGAATGCCCATAACAACCTGGCCGCTGCCTACATTGCACAGGCAATTGAAAACCCGGCAAATGCATCTTCTTTGGCAGACAAAGCAAAAGCTCAATTGGATATTGCAGCCCGCCTGAATGCAGCGCCTGAAGTACATGCTAACCAGGCTTCTGTTTCTATGTATCAAGGCAATGCCTATGCAGCTGTAAGCAGTGCCAACAAGGCAATCAGCGCAGGTCTGCGCGGAGATAATCTTTCGGGTGTAAATGGCGTTAAATGCGCTGCAAGCATCGTTACGGCTAACTATGCCGAAGCCGTGCGCGCAGGTTCTGCTGCAGCCAGTACAGCCGACAATGCCTACAACAGAGGTCTTGCTCAGGTATTGAACAAAGATTACCAGAATGCCCTTACTTCGTTTGGTGAAGCTACCCGTGCCAATAGCAACCATGCTATGGCCTACTACGGTGCAGCCATTGCCTCAGCCCGCCTTGGCAATGCCGATGCGGTGATCAGCAACCTTACCAACGCAGTTAAGATTGACCCGAACCTGAAGAGCGCTGCTCTTGCTGATCTTGAATTCAGCAAATGGGCTACTAATGAAGCCTTCAGAAATGCTTTGCGTTAATCCTTAACGGAACTCATTGAAAAACCCCTTCATTGAAAAATGAAGGGGTTTTTATTTTTGCCAAATCGCACCCGGGCACTATTTTTACGGACTTTTAAAAAGCCACATGAGACAAATCCAGTTCAGAGAAGCCCTTCGTGAAGCGATGACCGAAGAAATGCGTAGAGATCCCAGCGTTTTTTTAATGGGTGAAGAAGTAGCTGAATACAACGGTGCCTATAAAGTTAGCCAGGGGATGTTGGATGAATTTGGCCCGAACCGTGTACTGGACACCCCGATTGCCGAACTTGGCTTTGCAGGTGTTGGTGTAGGAGCCGCTATGAATGGATTGCGCCCCATTATTGAATTTATGACCTTCAATTTCTCTTTGGTGGCTATAGACCAGATTATTAATTCGGCAGCCAAGATGTTATCTATGTCGGGTGGTCAATATAATGTTCCGATTGTTTTCCGGGGTCCTACCGGCAATGCAGGACAATTGGGAGCCCAGCATTCACAGAACTTTGAAAACTGGTACGCCAACTGCCCCGGATTAAAAGTTGTTGTTCCCTCCAATCCATACGATGCAAAAGGATTATTGAAGACTTCCATACGCGACAACGATCCGGTAATCTTCATGGAATCCGAATTAATGTATGGCGATAAAGGAGAAGTTCCGGAAGAAGAATACCTCATCCCTATCGGTCAAGCCGATGTAAAACGAACCGGTACGGACGTAACCATAGTATCGTTTGGGAAGATCATGAAAGTTGCATTGGCAGCAGCCCAGGAACTGGAGAAGGAAGGTATTTCTGCAGAAGTAGTTGATTTACGGAGCGTTCGCCCGATTGATTATGCAACAGTTGTTGAATCCGTAAAGAAAACCAACCGAATGGTAATTGTGGAAGAAGCGTGGCCTTTAGCTTCTATTTCATCTGAAATTACCTATCATATTCAGAAACATGCCTTTGATTACCTGGATGCACCGATCCATCGTATAACCAGTTCAGATGCACCACTCCCCTATGCTCCTACATTGATTCAGGCCATTTTACCAAATGTTGAGCGTACGGTGAAAGCAGTTAAAGCAGTGCTTTACCGGGATTAATATCCAGGTGCTTTACAGAACTAATAAGTTTTGTTTTTAAAACCTTGATGAGGTTAGTTTTACATCCGCATTAGCAAATGCGGTCTCAAAAAGCCTTTTGATTTCACGCGCCTCCTTTTGTTTTCCTTGCAATTCAAGGCTTCGGTACAGGCCATAGAGTGACCAACCATTATTACGATATTGCTTTAGATCTTCACGGAATCGAATTTCTGCTAATTGCGGCTGATTGGCTTCCAGCAGCACAGCTCCTAAACTCTGTCTTACTGGCAAGAACCAATCCGGAGGTTCCTGATAAAGAAGATTGTCCTCTATGGCAATTGCATTATTGAATAGATCAATCGATCGTTCGTAATTTCCCTGATCTGCTTCAATCTCAGCTTCCAGCACATTATGTGCAATTGTCAGAATTTTACGAAAACTATTAAATCCGGAAATTGTCATTTCCATAAACGGATCATCAACAAGTGTTTTTAGTTTAGTCAATTCTAATTTTGCTTCCTGCATTTTATTCAACCTGGTAAACGCCATTCCACGGGTGAAATGCCAAACACCCTTTACGTACTTAAGCGAATCAACCGGTTCTTGCAGTGATACTATTTCATTCCATTTTCCAAACCGAACCATATTATACCACGGCATGCAATACCAATGTTGAAGCGTTACCAGCTCCGGAACATTCATCATTTCTGTGGGAATATTTTTTTGTAAAGCAGCTGAGACATCCGCAGATTTTTCACTCATTCCTGCCATTTGCGAGCAGGCCAACAGGAAATGATAATTATGCGGATAATAAAAGAGCGGATAAACGCTCTGCACTTTACACGATTCAATGTATTCTTCATCCGTTTTAACAGCACGTTCATTCACTTCAACGCCTTCCTTATATCGTCCAACCCGGATGTAAATGTGGGATGGCATATGTACCAAATGACCCGCACCCGGAACAAGAAAACGAAGCCTGTCGGCACTTGCAGCAGCAAGATCCGGATTAGGGGACGCTTCAAGAATGTGAATATTTAAATGATTGGCACCGGGGTGATTTTCATTCGATGAAATTACCTGGTTAATTAATTCAACGATTTGATTCGTCCAGGGCTGAGGCTTTCCTTCCTTCCAATAATCCCACGGATGAAGATCCATTAATGCCTCCGCGTATAATGTCCGGACATCAAGATCATTCGGAAACTGGTTCACAACCTCACTCATGGCTTTCGCATAAGCCTCGTCCAGAGGTTTTCTATCCTTCAAAGCTTCGGCTGTATACCTTAAAGCAAGGGCTTGAATAAGTGCTTTTTCTTTCGCATTACTATTTGTACTACGGACAAGTGCTTCCTGAATTGCTTTA
>JALOMY010000052.1 GCA_025455225.1 Cyclobacteriaceae bacterium
CGAACCAGGAAGATCCAGCTTGCCGAAGCAATGATGAATTGTCCGGTTCCACCGGCCGATACCTTGATAAGGCGCCAGATTATTCCGAAATCCAATGGCAAATTATCGCGATGAATTTTCACCAACCCCTTTCCAAAAATCAAATGCGATAGCTGGTAAAGCACACCTATACCACGACCCAGGTTGGTGGCGATGGCCGCCCCTTCAACACCAAAAGCTGGTATAGGACCAAAGCCAAATATGAAGAGCGGATCCAATACAATGTTTAACCCATTTGAAATTATCAACACCCGCATCGCCAACGATGCATCTCCCGCTCCCCGGAAAATGGCATTGATAAGAAAGATCAACATAATGGTGATATTTCCCACCAGCATCCATTTAGTATAGCCCAAGCCGGTTTCAATAACTGACCCGGAAGCCCCCATAAGAATGAGTATTTCTTTGGAGAAAAATATTCCAATGAAACTGATGATAACCGAGATGGCTACGGCCAGGTAAATTGCCTGCATACCCGCTTTAGATGCCGCCTGGATATCATGTTCACCCACCCTGCGCGCAACCATGGCTGTTGCTCCCATACTTAACCCTATGGCTAAGGAATATATGAGTGTTAATACAGACTCCGTAAGACTTACCGTAGCTAAAGCATCTACCCCTAACCTGCTTACATAAAACGCATCAACAATCGCAAAGAGCGACTCCATCAGCATTTCCAGTATCATGGGAATGGACAAGAGGAAAATGGCCCTGTCGATGCTGCCGGAAGTGTAATTTTCCTCCTCCCCTTTTAGGGCTTGTTTGAGTAAACGTAAAAATGAAACAGTCTTTGTATAAACAGACATACCTATGAATTTAATTTCGAAAATTGTAAATGATGAAAAGGGGATCCGGCACGTAGCCAGTCGTTATCCAATAACACACCTGAATAGGTGCAGTTGATCAGATGGTGATTACAAGCTTCATAGGCAAATCAAATTGGGGTTTGTGAAACCCACATGGCAAAGATCACGAAATAAAGCTAAAAAGGTTTCACTCTCGTGTGAATTAATTTTCATCTGAATGTTCAGACTGCAATTGAATCATAAACTACAGCACGTTCCCACAAATACGAATAATTCTCAACAAATTGCTTGTGCACAGGATGCTCCTGGTAAATATTCTGGCCTTCAACATCATCGAAAAACATTAGCTCTGAAACGCTGTAGGAATTATCAACCACATCGCGTTTCTCGGTTGATGCCGGTATTCCAATGTGTAATTCCCGAATGGTTTCAATATTTGCTAAGGTTCTTAACCCCTCGATCAACTTATTACGGTCGGCATCTGAGTCTGGGTTTTTCAGCCAAAAAAATACATGATGGGTTAAAGGTGGTTTCGTCTTTTTTTCTTCCATGCATGAAGTTAATGTGCCGGCTGCAAAAAGTGAAGTTGTGCCAATAAATGTGCGTCTGGTAATCGTATTCATAATTTCTTAGGTTAAAGGAAATTCAGGATGTTTCCGTTTTGAAGATACACTTAATTCAGAAATCGGTATCTTTTCCATGTAATCGGTCAGTGCCATGGATAATCCCTTCATTACAGAAAAAATCAAAAATCTTCTGCCACGCTATCGGCAATTTCTTCAGGATTATGTCTATCCAATTGAATTAAAAGTTGTGTCTAATCCATTCCGGCAATCGCTCCCTGTGCTGCAGGAACTAAGGAATAAAGCCCGTAGCGAAGGATTGTTTGCTCCTCATCTTACTGAAGAGGATGGTGGCCCCGGTCTTTCATTGTTAGAGTTTGCCCAAATCAGTGAAGTGCTGGGTACATCACCGTTGGGACATTATATTTTTAATTGCCAGGCTCCGGATATAGGTAATATGGAATTGATGCATGAATTCGCATCTTCGGAATTAAAGGAGCAATACCTGAAACCTTTGCAACGTGGCGAAATACGATCCTGCTTTGCCATGACTGAGCCGGGCTTTGCAGGATCTAATCCATTGCAACTAGGAACAATCGCAGTTCGGGATGGCGATGAATATATTATTACTGGCCATAAGTGGTTTACTTCCAGTGCCGATGGTGCTTCGTTCACCATTGTGATGGCCATAACAAATCCTGAATCCTCGAATCAATACGAGCGGGCAAGTATGATTTTGGTGCCTCTTCCTAATTCATCCGTTGAATTGGTACGAAACATTTCGGTTATGGGCGAATCCGGAGAGGATTACCTGAGTCATGGAGAATTGAAATTCCATCAGTGTCGAATACATATCTCCAATCGTATTGGCCCTGAAGGAAAAGGATTTGCATTGGCGCAAGCCCGATTGGGACCTGGACGAATTCATCATTGTATGCGATGGATTGGCATTTGTGAACGGGCCTTTGACCTGATGTGCCAACGAGCCACATCACGATCCTTGAGCGGACACCATATGCTCGGCCATCAACAAATCATTCAGTTTTGGATTGCTGAATGCCGTGCACAAATTCAGGCAGCACGCCTTATGGTTCTGCATACTGCACTGGCCATGGATAAGCAAGGCGCTAAAGCAGTAAAAGAAGAAATCGCTACCATAAAATTCTTTGTTGCCAATGTGCTTACGGATGTTCTTGATAAAGCCATACAGGTTCATGGAGGGCTTGGAATAACGGATGATACCATATTGTCATTCTGGTACCGGCATGAACGCGCATCGCGGATATATGACGGACCCGATGAGGTTCATAAATCATCATTAGCCCGGCACATACTCAAAAGTTATGGTATGAAATTCGAACGCCCATGAGTATTCCCTCCGATCGCCCTGGTAAAGCCCGCGAAAATGAAGTACCCGATGTACTCAAGCTGAACAACTATTTGAAGGATAGTGCCCCAGCACTTGGGCAAATCCAGTCAATCGAACAATTTCCCAGTGGATACTCAAATCTGACCTTCTGCTTACATTCGCAAGACAAGGATTGGATTCTTAGAAGGCCACCAATTGGAGCCAATATTAAATCAGCTCATGATATGGGCAGGGAGTTTACGGTACTCAGTAAACTTAAGCCTGTTTATTCGAAGGTTCCCACACCGGTGTTGTATTGTGAGGATGTTTCAATCATTGGAGCTCCATTTTATATTATGGAGCGACTTCAGGGTATAATATTGCGCGCCTCGGGGGTTCCATATGATTCAATTACACCCGGCACGTTCAGGATATTATCGGAAGTACTAGTGGACAACCTGGTAGAGATTCATTCGCTTGATCTTATTCAATCAGGTTTGTATACGTTAGGTAAACCCGAAGGATATGTACAACGGCAAGTTGACGGCTGGATCAAACGCTATAAGGACGCAGAAACGGATACATTACAGGAAATGAATCGTTTAATCGAATGGTTAACCAGTCATCTTTGTGAAAATAAGACACCTTCATTCCTCCATAATGATTATAAGTACGATAATGTCATATTAAACCCTGATGACTTAACTGAAATTGTGGGTGTTCTGGATTGGGAAATGGCAACGGTTGGAGATCCGTTAATGGACCTGGGAGCCAGCCTGGCCTATTGGAGTGAAGCCGGAGATAATCCGGTACTCATATCCTTCAACCTGACTTCATTGCCTGGCAATCTATCCCGGCAGGAAGTAATCAACCGGTATGCAGAAAAAAGCAAACGGGATGTTTCCAATATCCTGTTCTATTATGTATTCGGCCTGTTTAAAAATGCCGTGATTGCCCAGCAAATTTATGCGCGTTGGAAAAAGGGATATACCCGGGATGAACGCTTTGAAGGATTGCTGAACGTAATCAAAGCATTATCACAAAAAGGAATTGATTCCATTACACGAAATACCATCTGATCCGCCATGTCATTATATAAACTTACTGATGAATTTCCACAGAAGAGAGCTTTCATTACCGGAGCTGCTTCCGGATTAGGCAAAGCATTATCGTTAAAGTTAGCCAAAGACAACTGGACGATTGGCCTGTGCGATTTCCATCAGGATAACCTTGCATTAACCCAACACGAAGTAACCGCACGTGGAGGTAAAGCAATTTCCTATACGCTCGATGTTTCCGATAAAATTCAATACAGTACCGTAGTCACTGAATTTTTAAACAGGGAAAAAGGCATTGATCTGTTGATTAATAATGCCGGAGTTGGTGATGGTGGAAATGTTGGCGAATATACCCTGGAAAACTGGGAATGGATGGTTGGCATAAATCAAATGGGAGTTGTCTATGGATGCCACTTCTTTGTACCGCAATTCAAAAAACAACAATCCGGACACATCATAAACATTGCAAGTTTGGCGGCTATTACTTGTGCCCCGCAAATGGCTGCATACAATGTGACTAAAGCAGCAGTACTTGCTCTTAGTGAAACACTTTATGGGGAATTAATGGATGATAACATTCATGTTTCATGCGTAATGCCCTCTTATTTTAAAACCAACATTGCAGAAGGTGTGCGTGGTGGTGAACAAATTAAAAAAGTTACCTCCTCCTTTATCAAATGGTCTAAACTGGAAGCCGATCAGGTTGCCGAGGAAATCCTTAATCGGGCAGGCAACCATGAGTTGTACATTGTAATGGCTGAAAAAGCCCGAAATCTCTGGTACTTAAAACGACTTATGCCAACCCGATTCAGACGAATGGTTAAGGAAAAATATTATCAAGCCGTGAATCGAATAAAATAGAATTGAGAATACAGTTAATCAAAACCGTTTTCAGGTCTAAAAAACAATTCTCAATTGATTAAACTGTGATATAAAGAAGCCCTCTAAAAGTTACCAGGTTGTCTGATTGATCTTCTTGGCAGCCTTAAGAATATCTCTTCGGCTTATCTGTCCAATTAATACACCATTTTCCACAATGGGCAATCGCCTGATTGGGCTTCGTAAAAATTCATTGGCTGCTTCAACCACATCGCTGTTCGATGAAAGAACTTTTACTTGTGCCGTCATATAATCGGATACTTTGCGATCAGAAGTGGGAAGGTTATGATAAGCCTGATCTACAATAATTCGTAAGCAATCTTTCTCTGAAATAATTCCAACCAGCTTGCGGTCCTTGTCCAACACCGGGGCACCCGAAATACCTTTGTTAATAATAGTATCAATAACTTCCTGGATGGTTTGGTCAGGTGTGAACGTAATCAGGTTTGAAACGCCCACCATATATTCGGTAACCGATTCGTATTTCGGCTGTCCCGCAGCCAGTTCTTCTTTGGATTTCATTGCTGGTTTAAAATTCATAGGAAACAGTTTTTGGTTGGGTGATTACTGATTTTTGGATTAAATTCACTCAATAAGCCGCTTTTTGATTTGATGTGAAATTGAATGTAAACAAAAAATTTCGATTTGAAAAGAATCTCTATTCAGGCAAAACGAATTATTTCTGATTTACAGATTCAATTACTGGTAATTTTATATCGGACATGATTTAATAGTATAATTCAATAATGATGACCTATGAATAAAAACATTATCTCCGTACTAATTGCCGGCTTACTGGTATTACTTGTCAGCCTGGGCATTCTTTACATTGGAATATTTGCTTTCCCTTCCCTGATGGAAGAATACTACAACTCTGTATTCAGGTCGTCATCATTTGATACGGATTGGTTGTTTTATGCTCATCCATTTGTCTTGAGTGCTGCCTTGAAATGGTTCTGGGATCGGTCAAGGGATTCCTTTAAGGGTTCACTCATTTCGAAAGCTGCCAGAGTATCCCTGGCTTATGGATTGGTCGCCATGCTTCCGGTACTGTGGCTGACCTTTAGTGCCATTGATGTATCGTTTATTATGGTAATTACATGGCTGACGTATGGATATGTTCAGTCCTTAATTGCTACCGTTGTATTCGCCAAAATGAACGGGTGAACAGAACAGCATGGATGCCTCAAAAAAAGAGCAGCGATCGTTATCGCTGCTCTTTTAAACTTTAATTAGGCAGAAATCAAATTTTAAGTACGGTCAAGAAGTTTAAAGAAGATAGGTAACACCATACGTTGCTTAACCGGCCTTCCACGTTGTTTACCGGGTTCCCAGGCAGGAGCTTCCTGCATTATCCGAATGGCTTCCTCATCGCAACCGGCACCAATTCCTTTAACTACTGTAAATTGAGTTAAGGTGCCGTCCTTTTCTACTACAAATTCAACGAATACCTTTCCTTCTACACGCATTCTTCGGGCTTGAGCAGGGTATTTGATATTCTCAGAAACGTATTTGTAAAAAGCGGACATTCCACCTACCGGCACTGCAGACTGTTCAACCACCAGAAATATTTTATCTGCTTCTTCTTCCTCTACAACCGGTGCAGCTTCCTGAATTGTGAATTCCTGCATTACTGTTTTGTCTGTAACATCAATATCGAACTGAACTTTGATGTCATCTTTAATTTCTTCTTCATCGGGTACTTCAACAATTCGTGGTTGGCTAACTACCGCAGGCGGAGGGGGTAATTGCTCAGTTTGCGGCACTTCTGCTATTGGCTCAAAATTGGATGTACTTTGAGTAATCTCTATTTTCTTTTGAGCGGGGCGTGTCTTGTATTCAAATGCAAAGATCACCATGAGAAGCGTGATCACTAAACTTGCACTGAAAATCAACGGCCGAATTTTCTCCAGATCGGCACGGTTTGTCTTTTTAGGTTCATGAAACAGAGGCATGGCTTTTTCGTTTTCCGATTTTAGAATAAGCTCCACCTAAATTCAATGATGTTTGTTAGCCGGGAGGCTGATTAACAACAGGTGTCACCTGAATTTATTGAATTGTATGCTTATGAATACCCAAATTACAGCTTGCCCCATACCCGGTGCCGCCTATTTGAAAGGATTGAGCATAGAAGGGCAATGCAATAAACGCCCAGGGTGAGGATATCGGTGGTTTGGTCTGAAAACCGCCAGCCTAATAATCGATTCATAAGGTAGGCGATATAGGAACGGGGCAAATTTCTGTGTCCCAGTTTTTCAAGGATCTCAAAATGCCAATCCGTTAACGGACAATACCCAAAACCCATCCAAATACCCAAAACAAACCACGAAAGTCCTGTTACGATTAACAGAATCAGGTTGGCTTTACGGGTCTTATTAAAAATCCATCCGAATACATTAAAAAGGATTAGTGCCGGATGAAGAACCATAAAGAACCAATCCAATACCTGGTACGTATTCAAAAACTGTCTATTAAAAAATACTGTAAAGCAAGAATATCAATACCAACAGAATGATAGCCCAAACCAACACCGGGTTTTTCCGCGGAAATTCATATCCACAAATCGGACAGACCTTGTCTTTGGCATCAACCTCCATCGCACAAGATGGGCACTCCTTCCTTTTCATTGATTATTAATTATAGAGGCATCTAACAGGATCAGTAGCTCTTATAATATTCGGAAATCCGGTTTATCAATTGATTAAAAATTGGCTGGGTAAAACCAATAAATAATTCCTGCGGAGGCGGGGGTACCATTTCCTTTTGTTTACTGATTTGCAATTGTTCCGGAGTAAGAGCCCGCTCATCACCATTAAAAGTGGCCCATTCCGAGACCCAGACATATTCACCAGGCATCTTTTCAGTACGTAATACTGCTTGGGTACGTGCATCTATAATTTTAAAATTCAAAATACCTTTTGATGTTGTGGTTTTGCGATAATGATAATAGGTTGCTTTGGCTGTTCCATAAATCTTAACCGTATCTGTTTCGTATTGAATCAAATCGAGGTAGCTCAACCAATTTAAATCGGTCTGATTTGCTGAAGCAAGAAGCATGGTTGGATGTGAATTCAAAAAAGCCATGCCTCCATTACCATTATTCCCTTTAGCCGGAGTGTTTGAGGGCTTCTTCTCATTGGTTTTCGGATCTTTCTCTTTTGGATTGGCCGGCTTGCCTTTTTCCTTAGCATCTTCACACGATCCCAACACATCGCCATGAGCAAGATGGGCAGTCAATGCAGATTTGGATACAACAAGCGTGTGGCGATTGCTTTCATTTCCCGGTGGCACATGGCAAATGGTTACTTGCTCCTTTTCATCGATGGTATCAGAAGGAAAATCATCCGAAATAGGATCAGGATCTTTTTTAGTATCACTTGGGTTGGACGTATTTCCTGAATCAGCAGAAGGCGTTTTGGTTTCTGCCGGCCCATCATCTTTCGTAGTAGATTTCGGATCAGCAGGTTTATCAGATCCACCAGTTGATGGATTTCCTTCAGTAGGTTTATCCAATGGATTGGTGGAAGGTGTTCCCCCTGATGGCGGGCTGGCAGGATTGGTTACCGGTTTATCGGTTGAAGGTTTGTCTGTACTACCACCTCCGGTAACTGGTGCATTGGGCTGCAGGTTTCCGCTTGTAACTGAGGTCGGAGTTACATAAGTGCCGACCACAATACTGTCTCTTTCAAGGATGGATTCCTTTTCCTGAAGAAAAACCTGACCGACTGTAAATTCATCAAACTCAATCTGAATAATGTGATCCGGATTTAATTTCAGGTTATCTGCTTCTTTACGCGTATAGAAACGAACAAATTCATTAATAGAAGTCGAGTGCAAGTACTCAGAAACTTTATTGTCAAAGAATTCTGCACTAACGCTAATGTTCCGGGCCTGAACCGGAATCGGCTCCATTAACACTTTCACAGTAGCTGCCCATAAAGCAGCCTCTTTCATATTAAGCACATCTTTATATCCGGGCACAAAAGACTCTGATTCTCTGAAATAATAGTAGGCCTGCTTAGCTTTATTACGGTTCCCCTGAGCCAACGCTGCAACACCTGCAGCATATTTTTCTTCAGCTGCATTCCGCTTGGCTTCATCCAATTGACTGTAGTAATTAACCGGATTAGAAATAACCTTGAGTGCACCCGGTGACCTTCTGATCTCATCGTACATCACGTTGATGGTAGTATACGCCTCCACAACTGCTGTCCATTTAAATTCAGCATTTGACGCAATGGCTGCTTTGGCTCGGTCATCATAATATTTTACTGCCTCCGGATAGGCCTGCCGAAGGGTCTCAATTGATTTCTTGTTATTGGGATCCCGTCTCAATCGGTTGGTTGATGTAATTACTGCTTCATAATAATTACCGGAGTAATAGGCTTTTTTGCCGGACGAACAGGATTCGAGAATTACAAATCCAACCAAAATGACAGCTGAAAAAATGAGGTTCAGGTATTTCATAAAAAAATTTTTATGAATTTAATTATTTCTGCTGAGTAACCGAATCATTTCCCAGCAACAATAAAAAAGCCATCCCTGAAACAAGGATGGCTTTTTGCATATTACAAGTCAAATTATCCGATCAATACCCGCCTGAATTCGGCTACAGTAAGACCTTTGGTTACTCCGTCCAGATACTGGGCAACCGTTTTGCTATTGTCCTTTACAAAAGCCTGGTGCAGCAACGTGCTTTCTTTGAAGAACTTATTCAATTTACCCTGGGCAATCTTTTCAACCATGTTTTCAGGTTTACCTTCTGCCAGGATCTGAGCCTTCGCTATTTCCAGTTCTTTTTCGATAATGCTCTTATCAACTGATTTTTCATCAACTGCTACCGGGTTCATTGCTGCGATCTGCATTCCAACATCTTTACCGGCATCAGTTACATCTTTTCCGTTAACACCCTTCAATGAAACCAGAACACCTAATTTGGCACCGGCATGAATATAGGGCACAACGGCTTCACCTTTCATAAGCACATATTCACTTACTTCAATCTTTTCGCCAATCTTACCAACCAGTTCCACAATTTTATCATTCAAAGTAAGGCTACCTGCCTGAAGGCTTAACAAGGATTCTTTATCGGCTGGCTTGTTACTGAATGCAGTACTTGCAATCAGATTGCCTAAAGCCTGAAACTCTTCATTCTTGGCAACAAAATCGGTTTCGCAATTCAAAGCAATGAGTACAGCTTCTTTCCTATCATCGCTAACTTTAACAAATACAGATCCTTCTTTTGCTTCTTTATCAGAGCGGGAAGCAGATACTTTCTGTCCCTTCTTGCGTAATATCTCTATTGCCTTTTCAAAATCCCCTCCGGCTTCTGTCAGCGCCTTTTTACAGTCCATCATACCGGCACCAGTCATTTGCCTGAGTTTGTTTACATCTTGTGCTGAAATTGACATATCGTTATTGTTTATCGGGTTTATTAATTTGAATACTATTTTGGAATACGAATAAAAAACGAACATCGACCCGAAAGCCGATGTTCAAATGTTAAGCACATCTGACGAGTGGTGATGTTCACCAGCGCATCAGCTTCTGGCAAGTTTATTTTGCTTCTTCTACAGCCGTATCAACTTTTCTTTTCTCTTCTTCGTCTTTCTTTAAAGAAGCTTCTTCCTTGTCTTTCTTACGTTCCATCAAAGCTTCTTCGATTACGCTACCGATATGGCCGGTAATCAACGAAATTGATTTAAACGCATCATCATTGGCAGGAATCGGGAAATCTACGGTAGTCGGATCAGAATTGGTATCAACCATAGCAAATACCGGGATGTTCAATTTCTGAGCTTCTTTTACTGCGATGTGTTCACGTTTTACGTCAATAACAAACAATGCAGCAGGAAGACGGTTCAGGTCAACGATACCCCCCAATTGCTTTTCCAGTTTAGCCTTTTCACGGGTTAGCGTAAGACGCTCCTTCTTTTGAAGATTCTGATAGGCCTCATCCTTCATGAGTTTATCAATCTGCGAGAGTTTCTTTAATGACTTACGGATCGTTGCAAAGTTAGTGAGCATACCGCCCAGCCAACGCTCGGTAACGTAAGGCATGTTTAATCGCTTCGCTTCTTCTGTTACAATATCCTTGGCTTGTTTCTTAGTTGCTACGAACATGATTTTGCGGCCTGAGCGAACAATGTTCTTCATCGCAAAAGCAGCCTCTTCCAAACAAGAAAGTGACTTATTTAAATCAATAATATGGATACCGTTATTTTCCATAAAGATGTACTCTGCCATCTTCGGGTTCCATTTGCGGGTGAGGTGACCAAAGTGAACACCTGCATCCAATAAATCCTGGTAGGTTAATTTCTTTGCCATGTGTTGTTGATGTTTACGATTAACGTTTGCTGAACTGGAATCTGCGTCTTGCCTTTCTGCGACCGTACTTCTTACGTTCCACCATGCGGCTGTCGCGTGTTACCAATCCTTCTTTCTTCAAGGCAGGCTTGTTTTCGGCATTTACGGCAATCAGAGCACGTGCAATGCCCAAGCGAACGGCTTCGGCCTGGCCTTTTATGCCACCGCCTTCTACGTTAATGGTTACATCGTACTGATTCTCGGCTTTAAGCGCTGCTAAGGGCTGCTTAACCAGTGTCTGGTGAATCTCAGATAGGAAGTACTC
>JALOMY010000300.1 GCA_025455225.1 Cyclobacteriaceae bacterium
TTCACCGCTGACTACGCCTTGCTGGATACGATCGCGTTGATTTTCCTGGCGTTCATTGACTCCGGGAGTCTGGTAATTCTGGGCTTGTGCACCGAGTATTCCTGCAACCAGTAATGTGATGATAAGAAACAGATTTTTCATAAGTCAGTTAAATTTTAGCCCTTAGACTAATCAGAGGCTTCCGGGTTTAATGCTCTACAAAAAAAGTTTAGTCCAACCCGATGAAAAACAGATGTATTAAATAATTGTAGCCGATTAAGAATTCTGTTTAGAATCTGAAATAGAGTTATTCTAAAGCCAACAAACAGCTACCAGTATCTGTTAAAAAGGTCTGATTAATAAACTAAACAGCCTTATTCGTCCGTCTCATTTAACAATGTGTTTTGCACGTAGGTGTTGTAAATGCGCAGCCCCGTTCATGATTTATTTGATTAGCGGAACGAAAAAACGGTAAAACATCGAGTATCTTGAAACCCCGAAATAGATCTGAATTTCAATCAATTTGTATGTCTTCCATCGTTCTCCAGGCAGAATTGTTAACCAAATCCTATCGATCTGGCGATTCAATGCTTACGGTTCTTGACCAGGTAAGTTTTAAGGTTAGCCAGGGTAATACCCTTGCCATAATCGGTCCATCAGGCAGCGGTAAAACAACGTTACTGGGATTATGTGCCGGGCTGGATGTTCCATCCAGTGGAACCATCTCACTGATGGGCTTCAAATTAAATGCAATGAGTGAAGACGACCGGGCGTACATCCGCAACCAGTATGTCGGTTTTGTATTTCAGAACTTTCAACTATTACCCACATTAACTGCTCACGAGAATGTGATGGTGCCCCTGGAGTTACGGGGCGAGCGTAACGTGGCACAAAAAGCAAAAGATCTGTTAAGCCGGGTAGGGCTTGAGGGGCGGCTTCATCATTATCCCTCCCAATTATCCGGAGGTGAACAACAGCGGGTGGCGATGGCGCGTGCTTTTATTACCGATCCGAAGATTTTATTCGCGGATGAACCCACCGGTAATCTTGATGAAGAAAATTCCGATCACATTACGGATTTGTTGTTTTCACTGAATAAAGAACAAGGTACTACACTGGTATTGGTTACCCACAACCTGGAGTTGGCTCAGAAGACCGAACGCATTCTCCGCATGAAAGGGGGAAAATTGGTGGATGAACAAATCATATCGCCTGTATGATTGAATACATCATTAAACTGAAGCGGCCGATAAAATCCATCTTTCGGGATGCCTGGGTTTGGCGAATGGCCTGGCGAGATGCACGTCATAATTTTTCCCGGTTGATGTTGTTTGTGGCGTCTTTGATAACTGGCATTGCCGGACTTGTTGCACTCGATTCACTCAACGCTTCTCTTCAGGGTGATATTGAACGGAATGCAAAAGAGTTATTGGGTGCCGACCTGGTGGTGAATGCCGGCCGGAAAATCGAACGCGAATTAATTGCCCGCTTCGATTCAACCAAATTGCCCCAGGCTCAGGAAGCCGACATGGCCTCTATGGTTTTATTTCTGAATTCAGGCCAGTCAAGGTTAATCCGTTTGGTTGCCCTTGAAGGTCCTTTTCCGTTTTATGGATCCATTGAAACACTGCCGGATCGTGCATATGAGCAGATTAAAAAGGGGCGTTATGCATTGCTGGATGAAACGCTGGCCAGCCAGTATGAAGTAAGTTCAGGCGATTCAATCAAAGTTGGAAATTCTGTATTTAAGGTAGCTGGTTCTGTAACTAAGATTCCGGGAGGTGGAGGAATCTTGTCAACCTTTACGCCTTCGGTTTATATCTCCATGGCGGAGTTAGATTCAACCGGACTGGTGCAATTCGGAAGCCGTGTAAATTACCGGCATTATTTCAAAACAGAGTCTGATGAACAGACTGCCCAGCTGGTTAAGTCATTGAGAGGAGATATCCGCAGATTGGGTCATGGCTACGATGACGTCCAGGAACGAAAAGAAGAATTGGGCGAAGCCTTTCAATCGGTTTACCGGTTCTTTTCCCTTCTTGCCTTTGTCGCCCTTGTATTGGGAAGTATAGGCGTTGCCAGTTCCGTTCATATCTATGCGCGTGAAAAGCGGGATGAAGTAGCTGTATTGCGGTGTGTTGGTTCAACCGGGTGGCAAGCGTTTAATATTTACTTCATCCAGATCTTCTTTCTTGGCATTGTTGGAAGCGCAATTGGCTCATTGTTGGGAGTCGGAATCCAGCAAATCATACCGGTTTTATTCGGTGATTTGCTTCCGGTGGAAGTTAGCTTCACCGTTTCCTGGTTGTCGCTTGTAAAGGGGCTTGTTACGGGAACGCTCGTTTCAGTCTTGTTCTCCATGCTCCCGTTAATGGCCGTTCGTTTTGTTCCACCGCTAGCCGTATTGCGAACCGATTTTGAACCCGCACGGATTTTTTCCAAAGCCCGCATTACCGTTATTATTCTGATAGGTTTATTTCCGATGTTGTTTGCTGCATGGCAAACCAAAAGCCTGTTAACAGGAGCCGCCTTTTTTGGCGGTCTTGCTTTAGCCTTGGGATTATTGGCACTGGTAGCAATTGGTTTGCTTTTCCTCGTCAGGAAGTTTTTTCCGCATAAGGCTGTTTTCATCTGGCGTCATGCCCTTTCTAACTTGTACCGGCCGAATAATCAAACCCGAATGTTGATGGTGGCGATTGGGTTGGGTGCTTTTGTGATCACAACACTAAATATTGTTCAGAAAAGTTTGTTAAGCCAGGTTGAATTCTCAGGGCAGGAGAATCAATCGAATACGATTTTATTTGATATCCAACCTTTTCAAAAAGATGGTGTTGTCAACCTGATGAAAGAAAATCAGTTAAAAATTAACCAGGTTGTACCGATAGTTACTTGCCGTCTTAGTGAACTGAAGGGCCGGTCAGTAGAGGAAGTACAGAAAGACACCACCGACCGTGTACCTAATTGGGCATTAACCCGTGAATACCGGGTAACCTATCGCGATAGTCTTCATGTATCTGAAGAACTGATCAGTGGTGAACTGCAACATCGTACCACAGGTAAAGATTCTGTTTGGGTTACCATATCCGAAGGCCTGCATGAAGAATTAGGTGTAAAAGCCGGTGATTCATTGGTTTTTGATGTGCAGGGAGTTCCGGTGAAAGCTTTTATCAGTGGAGTTCGCAAGGTGGATTGGCCAAAAGATCCGCCTAACTTCATATTTGTGTTTCCTTCTGGCGTATTGGAAGAAGCACCCCAGGTTTTTGTTACCGCTACCCGTATAGACGATCAGCAAATTGCCAATCGATTTCAGCAACAGTTGATTCTTCAATTTCCGAATGTTTCCCTCATCGATCTGCGCCTGGTACTCAGCACGGTCAATGACTTATTCAACAAACTGGGTATGATTGTGAGGTTCCTGGCTTTATTCAGCATCATTACAGGGCTTGTGGTTTTATCAGGTGCGGTAATCAACAGTAAGTATGTTCGGATGAAGGAAAACGTATTGTTGCGTACCATTGGCGCGCGTACGAAACAAATCACGTTCATTACCTTAATTGAATACGCTTACCTGGGATTATTTTCAGCACTCACAGGAATGATATTATCCCTGGGAGGTGGGTTCCTGCTAACTAAATTCTTTTTCAAAATTACCTTTGCCTTCGATGCCGTGGAGGTTTTGATTATTGCATCGGGCGTTATTCTGCTCACCATGTTTATCGGGTGGTGG
>JALOMY010000053.1 GCA_025455225.1 Cyclobacteriaceae bacterium
GCTCTCATTTTCCCTCACCAGCTTTTTGAAAACCATCCCGCCTTGAATAAAAAGAGGATGGTATACCTGATTGAAGATGATCTTTTCTTCGGACAGTTTGCTTTTCATAAACAAAAGCTGATCCTCCACCGCGCTTCGATGAAGCATTACGAAATGAATCTAAAAAAGAAGGGTTACCAAGTCAACTACCTGGATCACTTCAAGGTAACTTCTACAAGTAATCTTTTTAAACTGTTGAAGAAACAAAATGTAAACGTCATTCATTATTCGGATACAGTTGATTACCTGCTCGAACGAAGGCTTAAACGTGAAAGCCGGAAATCAGGTATCGAATTGATAACTTACGCATCCCCTAATTTCATCTGTTCAACGGAGTTCATTGACCAATTTTTTCAAAGAAAGAAACGTTACTTCCAGACGGAGTTCTACATCGAGCTGCGAAAGCAACAAAACATATTGATGGAATCCGATAACCCGGTTGGAGGTTTATGGACGTATGATGTGATGAACCGATCCAGGCTTCCAAAAGATGTAAAGCCTCCTGCGCTGCCTGAACTTAAAGAAGATGTCATCACGGAAGAAGCCATTCGGTATGTGAAAAAGAACTTTAAAAACAATCCTGGAAATGTGTCTTCCTTCAGCTACCCGGTTAACGCACAGCAAGCAAAAAGCATGTTGGATAATTTTCTGAAGTTCCTGTTTCATCATTATGGAGAATACCAAGATGCGATCGTTCCGGATCAATCGCATTTATTTCATTCTGTACTTACCCCGGCACTGAACATTGGATTGCTGACACCGGAACAGATCCTGAAAAAAGCGGAAGCCTACTTCCATCAGCACAATATTCCCATCAACTCAGCCGAAGGATTTATCCGTCAGGTTTTAGGCTGGCGTGAATTTATCCGCGCTGTATACATCCGCGAAGGTGTAAAAGAACGCACCACCAATTATTTTAATCATGTACGAAAAATCCCGGATTCCTTTTATACCGGCACAACCGGCATTGATCCGGTCGATAATGTCATCAGGCGCTTGCTGCAAACCGGATATTCCAATCACATCGAACGGTTGATGGTGCTGGGCAACATCATGCTTCTGTGCGAATTCGATCCGGATGAAGTGTACCGGTGGTTTATGGAACTGTACATTGATGCATACGACTGGGTGATGGTACCCAATGTGTATGGCATGAGTCAGTATGCAGACGGGGGTCTGATGGCAACCAAACCTTATATCAGTTCTTCCAACTACATCCTGAAAATGAGTCATTACAAAAAAGGAGATTGGTGCACCATATGGGACGGGCTGTACTGGCGCTTCATCGATAAACATCAAAAGCAGTTCAGTAAAAATCCGCGCATGAGCATGATGGTGAAACAACTGGAGAAAATGGATGCCAATCGTAAAAAGCACTTGCTCGCGGCAGCCGATGCATTTTTAAAATCACTGGATGCATGAGTCTGAGAAAAAAACCATGGAATCGGGTTGATCAGCCCGTCTACAGCATTTCGAGTGCAGCACAGGGAGCAGTGAACATGAACATCTGCTCCTATGCCACACCCGTATCGATGAAACCGAAGCGATACATCGTAGCCATTTACAAAAATACACGTACGCTGGAATTGGTTGAGCAAAATCCCGAGTTTGTCTTGCAATTCCTCACCCGGTCGCAATACCCTCTGGTGAATCTGCTAGGAAAAAAAAGCGGAAGCAAGATCAACAAACTCAAGCGCATTAAAGAAGGCATTTTCTATCATGAGCAGTTTCCCGTTCTCGAAAATGCACTGGCCTTTGTTCATCTTATTGTTCGCGAGTGGCTTGATGGCGGGGATCATCTCTGTGCACTGTGCGATGTAAAGTCCTATAAGAATCTCCATGAAGGCCCTCCCCTGACGCTGGAGTACCTGAAGCAAAAGAAAATCATTTCGTCATGAGTGTATTCCCGACATCCCTGGATGCGATCAATAACCGCATCGATACATTGAACCTGGCAGACTATGCACAAACACGAAATTATCTGAAAGGAAGCGTATCGCGCTTGTCACCCTATATCAGCCGCGGGGTAATTAGTTTGCCCTATATTCTAAACCGCATTCTTTCCATGAATACCGTAGACGAAGCCAGAACGTATATCTATGAATTGTGCTGGCGCGAATATTTTCAGCGTATATGGCATGTGCATGGCGATAAAATTTTCACAGACTTTAAACAAGTCCAGCACCCGGTGAAGCATCATTATATGATCCGGTCGGTTTACGAAGCATCTACGGGTATTGACGGTATCGACCGTGAGATAGAATCCTTGTATGCAACCGGCTACATTCATAACCATGTGCGGATGTACATTGCCTCGATGGTAACCAATATCGGAAAAGCACACTGGTCGTATCCTGCCCAATGGATGTACTACCATCTTCTCGATGGCGACCTGGCCAGCAATGCCTTAAGCTGGCAATGGGTGGCGGGTACCTCCAGTTCAAAAAAATATTACTGCAACCAGGTGAACATCAATACCTATTGCGGTACCGAACAGACCGGCACCTTTCTCGATCACTCCTATGAACACGTGATGGCGATGGATTGTCCTGATGAACTTTCAGAAACCACCTCACCGGAATTAATCACTGTGCTTCCGTCACCGCCCGCACTGCAACTTGATTATTCCAAACCTATGCTGTTGTACAATTCGTACACTCTTGATCCGCAATGGCGACAAACCGAAGATGTTAACCGCGTGCTGGTACTGGAGCCCTCCCATTTCAGCCATTACCCTGTGTCTGGCAAAGTGATGGAATGGATTCTCACTCTGGCAAAAGAAATCAGCGGGATACAAATCTATTGCGGAGAAATACACGATCTTCCTTACATGAAGAGCTTCCCGCATATCATCAGCAAAGAACATCCTACCACACGTCATTATCCCGGTATAAAAGATCCCCTCACGTGGATGTTTCCGGAAGTACCTGACCCGACCGGATCGTTTACAGGATTCTGGAAACGATGTGAAAAAATATTGTATCGCTTATCACCATCATGAAACCACTTTCCATTTTACTTACCGGCTCTACCGGTTACATCGGCAGACGATTATTACCGGTTCTTTTGGAACAAGGTCATCAGGTGATCTGCCTTGTGCGCGACAAGCGCAGGTTTGACTTCGAAGATTTTACTGAAGAGCATCAGAAAAATTTGTCGGTAGTAGAGGCTGACCTGAATAAACCAGAAACATTAACCAATCTTCCGAAAGACATTGACCTCGCCTATTACCTGGTGCACTCCATGAGTACGTCAGAAGATTTCCTCGCGCTCGAACAAAAATCAGCTGAATCCTTTTTAGCCTATATCAACCAGACTACGGCAAAGCAAATCATCTACCTGAGCGGTATCGTGAATGATCCTTCACTGTCCAAGCATTTAAGCTCAAGAAAAAATGTAGAAGACATTCTCGGACAATCCACGGCCAGCTTAACGGTCTTGCGCGCAGCCATAATTATCGGATCCGGCAGTGCATCGTTTGAAATCATCCGCGACCTGGTGGAGAAACTTCCCGTGATGATTGCGCCCAAATGGCTGAAGAGCCGGTGCCAGCCCATCGGCATACGCAATGTTGTTGAATACCTTATCGGTGTGATGCTGAAAGAAGAAACCTATAATCAATCCTTCGACATTGGCGGTCCGGATATACTCACCTACAAGGAAATGCTGATGAGTTATGCGCGTGTACGCGGATTGAAACGCTGGATTATACCGGTGCCGGTACTTACGCCCAAACTTTCATCTCACTGGCTTTACTTTGTAACCTCCACATCATTCACGCTCGCGAAAAGCCTGGTGAGCAGTCTGAAGAATGAAGTGATCTGTTCGGATAACCGGATACAACAAATCGTTCCTGTTAAACTGCTCAGCTACGAAGAAACCATACGATTGACGCTCGATAGGATACAGCAACGCATGGTTATTTCCAGCTGGAAAGATGCCGTACCCAATGATGCCATCGACCAGAATTTTCTGAACTACATCGAAGTGCCCACCTTTGGCTGCCTCAGTGATAAACGAACCATTACCTTCACCCGGCCCAAAGAAGATATAATTAACAACATCTGGTGCATTGGTGGTGACCGGGGCTGGTATTACGGCAACTGGATGTGGGGTATACGTGGCTTCATCGACAAACTTTTTGGTGGTGTTGGTTTAAGACGAGGACGAAGAAACGCTACCGATTTAAAAGCTGGTGATGCGCTTGATTTCTGGCGTGTACTCCTGGCCGATAAGAAGAACGGCCGGCTTCTGCTCTATGCCGAAATGAAACTGCCCGGGGAAGCGTGGCTGGAATTTAAAATTCAGGATAACACGTTAGTTCAGACCGCCACTTTTCGTCCCCTTGGCTTATGGGGAAGGATTTACTGGTATGTAATTTTGCCCTTTCACGGCTTGATTTTCCCGGGCATGATCCGGAACATAGTAAGGTTTTAGTTGTTGAAAGGTTGTATGAAAATTTATAACTTGAAAAGAATACAATTTTTGCCCATTTCACTGGAAGAAGCCTGGAATTTCTTCTCCAGTCCGGCCAACTTATCCAAAATTACTCCTGAACATATGGGCTTTAAGATCCTGTATATGTCCGGGGGACCCAGGATGTATCCGGGGCAAATAATTCGGTATATCGTATATGGATTACCGGGTATTCCGATGAACTGGACCACCGAAATCACGCACGTTCATGAACCTTACTTTTTCGTGGATGAACAGCGTTTCGGACCGTACGCGTTATGGCATCACCAGCATCATTTCCGTGAAGTAGAAGGTGGAGTTGAGATGACCGATGAAGTTAATTATGCCATTCCGTTCGGATGGCTGGGCCGGCTGGCCAATTGGCTTTTTGTGGAGCGTGAGGTAAATCGTATTTTTGACCACCGTTTCCGGGTTTTGGAAACTTACTTTAAGGAAAAGAAAGCGGAGTTAGTATGAGCCTCATCACCATTATAATTTGTGCCTTGATTACAATTGCCACCTTCCTGTTTTGGGAGTTTGTGGCCTGGTTTACCCATAAGTATGTTATGCATGGTTTTCTTTGGGTATGGCACAAATCACACCATACCGTGCACGATCATACGGTAGAAAAAAACGATTGGTTTGCGGTTGTATTCAGCCTTCCCTCCATTGCCTTGTTTTGGTATTCTTCCCAAACTTCGAATCCGTACTTGTTTTCTGTAGCACTAGGCATTCTGTGTTATGGGATTTTTTACCTCGTGTTTCACGATGTTATTGTTCATCAGCGCATCAAATGGCGCCCGGCTAAACGAAGCAAGTACCTGCAGCGCATGATCAATGCACATTATGTGCATCATGCAAAACATACTAAAGAAGGATGCGAAGCTTTTGGCTTCTTATACGCACCTAAAAAATACGAACCTAAGCAGTTTGTATTCAAGAAAGATCGTCAAGCAACTCAATAAGACGTGTTCAGCGAGCGTTTCCTGTATTTGTGGCTGGACATCCTATCGATCAGCTTTCCGCTGATCTACAGTTTTTATTCACCGGCACCGTTTTATAAAACCTGGAAGCATCTCTGGATCGCCATTGCCATTCCGGCTATTTTCTTTATTGTGTGGGATGAGTGGTTTACCCAAATGGGTGTATGGGGCTTTAACCCGAGATATCTTTCCGGCATTTACTTGGGAAGCTTGCCACTCGAAGAGGTCTTATTCTTTATCTGTATTCCTTACGCCTGTGTGTTTACGTACTATGCGTTGAATTACCTGGTGAAAAAGGATCACTTTGGCCCTTACCAAAAAGGAATTACCTGGGCACTGGTTGTACTGCTGGTGACTGTTGGTGCACTTTCTTACGACCGGTGGTATACATCCGTTACCTTTTTCTTATTGGCCATTTATCTTTTATTCCTGCACTATCGTGTCAAGCCGGATTACCTGGGAAGATTTTATTTCGCCTATCTCTTTATCCTCATTCCTTTCTTCATCGTTAACGGAATCCTTACAGGTTCCTTTATTGATGAACAGGTTGTATGGTATAACGATGCCGAAAACCTGGGGCTGCGAATGGGTACCATTCCGGTGGAAGATACTTTTTACGGGATGCTGCTCATCCTCATGAATGTAACACTCCTGGAAACCCTTAAAAAAAGAAAACCCATGCCTTGAGGGCATGGGCAGTAAATTCTTCAGGAATTATATTTAACCAATTACTTCGACTGATTCTTTATTCTCCTTCTTCGGTTTGCTTCCATTCAAAGAAGCTTTCTTTTCTGCTTTGGCTGCCTTTTTCTCAGCCTTCAATGATTTCTTTCCATCCTTTTCGGCCTTCTTTTTAGCTTTTTTGGTATCATCCAATACAGCCGTAGCAAGTCTCCTAGATGACTTCTTAATCAGTTTCTTTACCTTTTTAGAAGGCTTAGGATCCTCCTGGTTAACAACTTCATTAATGGTTCCGGCAAACTTTATAGTTAGGTCTTTCTTAACGGCCTTAGTCTTATTCATAATTTCAATAATTTGAGCATTGAAAGTAGCGAATGTTCATAATAAGTTAAGGCTCTTAACAATTATTTAATATTGAAATTGATAACCTATTGATTTTAAATAACTTAGGTCAATGTCTGGTGTACGTACCCTCACAATTTACTTTACTCATAACGCAGGGAAACAACCGGGTTCAACCTGGCGGTCCTGATCGATTGGAGGCTAACCGTAGCCCAGGCAATTAAAATGGCGGTAATTCCGCTTAGCACAATAATAACCGGGCTTATTTCAATGCGGTAAGCAAAATCCTGAAGCCAACGGCTGGAAATGTACCAACTTGCAGCAGCGGCAGGAACAAAGGCAAACAATACCAAACGGGTAAATTCCTTGGATAAAAGTAAAAGAACACTCCAGGATGAAGCACCAAGTGCTTTTCGTATCCCGATTTCCTTGGTGCGCTGTTCAGAAGTAAATGCCGAAAGGGCAAATAAGCCAAGGCAGGCTACGAAAATGGCAAGACCAGAAAATATACCGAAGATCGTTCCCATACGTTGCTCGGCCCGGAACAACTGATCAAAGCTTTGATCCAGAAACTGGTATTCAAAAGGCTCACCCGTAGCATATTCTTTCCAGAGTTTTTCAATTGAACTCAATGCTTCAGACGGATTACCTTCGTACCGTATCATAAGATTGCCCTGATCTTTACCCAAGACAATAGCCAGAGGCCGTACTGCTGATTTGAAAGATTCAAAATTGAAATTCTTAATTACTCCGATAACCTTATACTTCTTAAACTCATTACCGTTTTCATTATACAATATTTCACCGTCCAGTGCCTGATCAAAATTGAACTCACGCACAGCTGCTTCATTTAAGATAATGGCTGAAGAATCGGAGGGAAAATCGCGTGAAAAATAACGGCCTTCTTTTAACTCAAATTTCATCACATTCTGATGTTCATAATCCGCATAGTATATGCCCATTATGTGATCCTGTTCGGAAGCTGCTTCCCTGAAAACAGTTGTATTATTTACTCCCGGAAAACTGTTGTTGGAATAACTTGCTGTAATAATACCGGTCTGTTGTTTCAAAGCATTCCCAAACGCCTCCTTATTGGTTTTAAGTCTTCCGGTGTTATTGATTACAATTATGTTGTTTTTATCAATTCCTAAATTTTGTTGTTGCATGAATTTCACCTGTTGAAAAACAATGGCGGTGAAAATCATAAGGAATATGGATAAGGCAAACTGAAAAACAACAAGGAAACTGCGAACACCTTTGCTTTTCATTCCTGCTCTCAGTTTACCTTTCAACACCTCCACAACGCTAAAGGAAGTAAGGTAAAACGCTGGGTAACTTCCGGCAATTAAGCCGACAACAAGAACCACAGAGAGTAAACCCAAAATAGATATTGGTGATGTTAACAAGGCCATCCCCAGGGTCTTCCCGGCAAGGGTATTAAATTGGGGTAACAGAATATAACACAGTACCAAAGCCAGCAAGACAGCAAGCGCACTATATAGAGTTGTCTCAGCCAGAAATTGTCTAACCAACTGAGGCCGAAGTGAACCAAGTGTCTTTCGAAGCCCAACCTCCTTTGCCCTTCCTGCCGATTGGGCGGTTGACAGGTTCATGAAGTTAATGCAGGCAATTACCAGAATAAAAATTCCGATTCCGGAAAAGAAATATACATACATAATATTTCCGGAGGGCTCCAGGCCACCTTGCGCTGTTGAGTGCAAATGGATATCGGTAAGTGCAGTAGAAAAATATCCGTATTCTGCACCTTGCTCAATAAAATGCTTCAAACTCACACCCATAAATTTCTCAATCTCAGGTCCGATGTACTTCTCCACCAAGCCCGCAAACTTGCTGTTCACCTGTTCCGCATTGGCGCTCGGATATACTTTATAATAGGTAAACATGAAGTTGTTCAACCAGGTAGTGCTTTTCAGGTTTTCACTTGAAATTGCTGAAATGAGCATATTGAACCTAACGTGCGAATTGGACGGTGCCTCTTCTACAATTCCAGTTACTTTATAGGTTTGATTAGTTGATCCGATGGTCAGCAACTTTCCCACAGCCGGTTCACTGCCGAAATACTTAGCGGCAGTTGCTGGTGTAATCACAACTTCATTTGGCTCATTTAAAACCGTATGCGGATCGCCTTCGATGAGTTTAAAACTGAAAAATTCAAAGAAATTAGAGTCAACAAAAAGCACACGATCCTCCGCAAATATCTTATCCTCATATTTAACTGCAGGTTTGCCGAAATACTGGGCTATTCGTGTGGCATCTTCAACTTCCGGTATATCGCTTTTCAAAGCAGCAGCCATGGGTGGGCAGGTATTGGCTACATGGATATCTTGTCCTCCCATTTTTCCATGAAGACCTACCTGGTAAATCCGTTCCGAATCACTATGAAACCGGTCGTAGCTAAGTTCATCAACTACATACAATACGATCAACAGGCAGGCTGTAATACCAATGGTCATACCCAGAATGTTGATTGCAGAAAATAATTTATGCTTAAGAATGTTGCGTATCGCAACGGTAAAATAGCTCTTTAACATAGTCGGTTAGTTCAATATCAATTCAATGTTTTCATCGCAAGAAATATAAAAACCGGGTGCACTCTATTCATACCGTAATGAATTGACCGGATTTGCCCTGGCTGCTTTAAGGGCCTGGAATCCAATAGTAAGTGACGCCACAATAAAGGCCATTAGTCCTGCAACAATAAAAATGATCACATTCAATTCAATGCGATAAGCAAAACCGGCAAGCCATTGTTTGAGAAAATACCACGCTGGTATTACGGCTAATACAAAGGAAATGCCCACCAACAACATAAATTCCTTGGAAAGGGTAAGCGTGAGACCTTCTACCGAGGCACCCATCGCCTTGCGAATGCCGATTTCTTTCGTGCGTTGTTCAGTCAGGAATGCCGCGAGTGCAAATAATCCAAGACACGCAATAAAAATGGCCAACCCTGAAAACACGGTAAATAAATCACGCAAGCGCATCTCAGCACGGAATAATGCATCAAAATCTTCATCGAGAAAACTGTACTCTAACGGAATACCCGGAGCAAATTCCTTCCAGAGCTGATCAACCGAAGCCACAACTTCCTGCGGATCACCTTCATACCGTAACATTAACTGGCGATTAAAATCGGTAAGTTGTATGACCAGAGGCCTTACCTGGTTCTTCAAGGATTCATAGTTGAAGTCTTCGGTAACACCTATTACTTTGATCTTTCTGGGTTCGTTTCCACTGAAATCCAGTATTTCGCCATCTACAGCATTTTCAAGAGCCCATCCAAGCTCGCGAACAGCCGCTTCGTTAATAATGCAGGCTGAAGAATCGGTAGCCATGTCGCGGGAAAAAAACCGGCCGGCTTTCAGGTTGAATTTCATCACCTCCATATGATCCCAATCTGCATGATAGGAGGCTAACAATCGATCTTGTTCAGAACCGGCAATGCGAAAAACATTAATATTATAAATACCCGGGAATATATTATCGGTATACGATGATGCAACAATACCTGATTTCTTGTCAAGCTGATCTTTAAAGGCGATTCGCTTATCGCCCACATTGCGCATGTTTTGCAACGTAATTACCTGGTTTTTATCAATGCCCAGGTTTTTCTTTTGCATGTAGGTAAGTTGCTGGAAGACAACAAGGGTTGCTGAGATGAGGATTATCGATACTGTGAATTGCACAACCACCAATACACTGCGCACGCCTTTCGATTTCATGCCTGCACGCAGTTTGCCTTTTAAAACATCCACCGGGTTAAAAGCAGTTAGATATAATGCGGGGTAGCTGCCTGCCATGAGACCAATCAGGATTACCAGTGCCACTGCACCACCTATAAAGACAGGGTCGATCAAAACCGTCATCGACAATTCTTTACCCGATAAAAAATTAAAAGAAGGCAAAGAAACATACGCCAGTATTAACGCCAGAATCATAGCGATAAAACTGTATACGAATGATTCAGCCAGAAACTGGCCGATCAGCTGACTCCGAACAGAGCCTAATGTTTTTCTTAATCCTACTTCTTTAGCTCGACCTGCCGAACGGGCTGTGGCCAGGTTCATGAAATTGATGCAAGCGATTAACAAGACAAATATGCCAACAGCACTGAATGTGTACACATATTTAATGTCACTGGCAGGCTCCAGGTCATCAGTAAAGGCATTGTTTAAATGGGAATCAACCATGGGATAAACGCTGTAGCTGTACTTGCCCCCCTGCTTCTTAAACTCTTCGAATGTCATTCCGAGTTGTTCAATTTCAGGACCAACATGTTTCACAACCAGTTCTTCCAGCTTTTGATTAATAACATCAGCGCTGGTATTTGCATCCTTCCGTACATACGTCTGCATGGAGTTACCGGTCCATCCTTTATACACCTGATTGTCAACGGAAATAAAAGACAGCAGCGCATTGAATTTGAAATGTGAATTGGAAGGTGATTTTTGAGCAATGCCGGTTACTTTAAAAGATCGT
Source organism: Cyclobacteriaceae bacterium (assembly GCA_025455225.1). GTDB lineage: Bacteria > Bacteroidota > Bacteroidia > Cytophagales > Cyclobacteriaceae > UBA2336. The sequence goes on from JALOMY010000053.1 coordinate 11,001, forward strand.
TTATCCGGGCCAATAGAAAGCATTTTTCCCAACGCAGGCTCTTTACCAAAATATTTTACAGCAAGATCTTCTGTAATTACAATTGAGTTGGGTTCATTCAATACTTTTACAGGATCCCCTTCCAGTAACGCAAATGAGAAGAATGTGAAGAAATTCGAATCAACATAAAATATTTTCTTCTCACTGAAGGATTTCTCCTCGTAAGAAAAAACCAACGTATTCGAAGCAGGCCAGATACGGGTAAAATCCGTAATTCCAGGTATT
>JALOMY010000301.1 GCA_025455225.1 Cyclobacteriaceae bacterium
AATGCCGATGAAGGAGAACCCGGAACATTTAAAGACCGTGTGCTTTTAAACAACCAACCCGGATCCGTCATTGAAGGAATGGTCATTGCCGCCTATGCGGTTGGTGCATCCTACGGCATGATTTACTTGCGGGGCGAATACCGTTGGCTCGCCCAAAAACTTGAAAACGAAATCCAGGCATTCCGCGACAGCGGATTGCTGGGATTAGATATTGCCGGAATCAAAGGATTTAACTTTGATATTCGAATCGAGTTGGGAGCAGGTGCGTATGTCTGTGGCGAAGAAACCGCATTACTTGAATCATTAGAAGGTAAACGGGGTGAACCTCGCACAAAATGGTTTTACCCGGTCGAAAAAGGTTATCTTCAATTACCCACTGTAGTCAATAACGTTGAGACCTTTGCCGCTGTAGCACGCATTCTTCAGCTTGGCCCGAATGAATACCTGAAACGCGGAATTCCCGGCTCACCGGGTACCAAACTCATTAGCATTTCCGGTGATTGCCACTTGCCTGGTATTTATGAAATCGAGTGGGGTATGACTGTGGCCGAATTAATGGAACATTGTGGTGCCGAAAATCCCTATTTCATCCAGGTAAGCGGTCCCTCAGGAGAAAGCATATCAATCAAAGAAAAATTCAGACGAATTTCCATGCTTGATCTTCCAGCCCAGAAAGATTTACGGTGCGGAGGTTCCTTTATGATCTTCAATCAAAGTCGCGACCTGGTTCATATTCTGATGAACTTCAGTGAATTCTTTAAACATGAATCGTGTGGTGTTTGCACACCTTGCCGGGCCGGCAATTTTATTCTTCAACGTAAACTCGTACGGTTAGATCATGGACTTGCCGACATGAACGACTTAAAAGAACTATCGGATTGGGGCCAGATTCTGAAAACCACAAGCCGCTGTGGTTTAGGTAAATCGGCAAGCAATGCCATTATTCAAACCCTATCGAAATTTCCGGAATACTTTGCTACTCGTTTTTCCGGCACCGACAACAGCATCTTTAGAAAATTTGATGAACATTCTGCAATTGCAGATTACGAACGTTATAAACCCTAATACACATGGCTACCTGTTCATTCTGGATAGACGGAGTAAAATATGAAGCCGAAGAAGGCACCAACCTGGTTGATGCAGCAAAAGAAAATGGTGTATTCATACCGTCACTTTGTTACTTTAAACATATCGATCCCCCGCTGGGCACCTGCCGTACATGTACCTGTAAAATCAATGGCCGGTACGATCCCGCATGCACTGCCTATGTTAAAGAGGGCCTTAAAGTGGAAGTTAATTCTCCTGAACTGGTTGATATGCGCAAAGCGCTAATCGAGATGATGTTTGCTGAAGGGAATCACTTTTGCCCGGCTTGTGAAAAAAGCGGTAACTGCAATCTGCAACACATGGGGTATGAACTTGGCATATCCATTTCGCGGTTCCCTCACTTATTCAAAGACCGGCTGATTGACTATCAGCCGAAACGAATGGTTATGGAACATAACCGTTGCATTAAATGCCGCAGGTGTGTAGAAGATATCTTTACTTCAGACGGCAAACGGGTTTTTATGTACATCAATCGGGGTAATGAAACGGTAGTTGGCATTGACTATGACCAGGAAGCAAAACTTAGTGATGAACAGGCCGAACATGCCATGAGCGTTTGCCCTACCGGTGCAATCATTGTGCGAGGAAAGAGTTTATCCAAACCGTTTGGTCATCGGGCTTTTGACATGGAATCCGCCCAAAAGCATTACAAGCACAGTGTTCTCGAAAAACCCAGGGTATCCAACTTCGAGAAAAAAACCATTGCAACAGTATCCCTTGCCGGTTGTTTTGGCTGCCACATGTCGATGCTGGATATCGATGAAGAAATACTGGACATTGCCGAACTGGTTTCCTTTAATAAATCACCCCTAACCGACATTAAAAAATTTACGCAACGCTGCCATTTAGGTTTGGTAGAAGGTGGTTGTTGCAACACTGAGAATGTTGAGACTTTAAAAAAATTCCGTGAGATGTGCGATATACTTGTCGTAGTTGGTGAGTGTGCCGTTTGGGGCGGTTTGCCTGCTATGCGGAATACGGTTCCCCTGGGTGAATGCCTGGAAGAAGCTTATTTGAATAGTGTTACCAGTGAGAAGGGAGAAAATACGGTACCCTATCACGAAGATCTACCAAAAATTCTCGACCGGGTATATGCCTGCAACGAGATTGTTAAAGTGGATTATACCATTCCCGGCTGCCCCCCAACAGCCAATCACATTTGGAAAGTAGTGAAGAGTGTTTTGTGGGGAGAAGATTTTTCGTTGTTGTATTCTGAATTTAAGTACGACTGATCATGAACAGAAAAGTAATAATCGACCCGGTAACCCGTGTTGAAGGACACGGCCGGGTGAGCATACACCTGGACGAATATGGAAAAGTACAGGATTCATTTTTTCACATTGTAGAATTCCGTGGATTTGAACGATTCATCCAGGGGCATCCCTATTGGGAAGCGCCTGTATTGGTGCAACGGCTTTGCGGCATTTGCCCGGTTAGCCACCACCTGGCGGCAGCCAAAGCCATTGATCAATTGGTTGGCATTGACCCTGAAGATCTTACCCCGGCAGCGTATAAACTTAGGAAACTGATGCATTACGCCCAGATCTTTCAATCGCATGCGTTGCATTTCTTTTACCTGGCTTCCCCTGATTTACTGTTCGGTCCCGATGCTCCGGTTGAAAAGCGAAATGTTTTCGCAGTTGCCGTTGAAAACAAAGAATTGGCACGCAAGGGAATCCTGATGCGTAAATTCGGTCAGGAGATTATCCAGGATATTGCGGGTAAAAAAATCCATGGCGTAGCCGCTGTTCCAGGTGGTATGCACCATGCGTTTACAAAAGAAAACCGTGATTTCTTTCTAAACGGAAAAGATATTCCAAGCATCCAAACCATGATTGAATGGTCGCAGGAAGTACTGGCCTTTATGAAAGCCTATCATGAAAAAAACAAAACCTGGATGGATACCTTCGCGGCCTTTCCTTCCGGTCACCTGGGCATGGTAGATAACAGTGGGAACCTTGAACTTTATCACGGAAAGTTGCGCGCCATCGACAGCAAGGGAACTGTAACGCTACCGGACGTTTCAACCCAGGACTATCAAAAATATTTTCTTGAAGGTGTTGAGCGCTGGTCGTATATGAAGTTCCCTTACCTTAAAGAAGTAGGAAGGGAAAAGGGATGGAATCGCGTTGGTCCCTTGGCCCGCATGAACATCTGCAACGCCATTCCCACACCGCTGGCTGAAAAAGAACGTCAGGAGTATTTCGCATTCAACGGCAGTAAAGTAATTAACAGTACCCTTTATTCACACTGGGCGAGATTGATAGAAATTCTTCATTGTGCAGAAGTAATTAATGAATTGCTCCACGATGAAGACATATTGAGTGAAGACCTCGTGCGGCAGGGAAAACAACGGCTTGAAGGAATTGGTATTATTGAAGCTCCGCGAGGTACGCTAACACACCATTACCAGGTTGATGAAAAAGGAATGATTACCCGGTGCAATCTGATTGTTTCCACTACACATAACAATGAAGCCATGAACCAGGCAGTTCGCTGGGTAGCCAATAATGTGATCAGCCAGAAAGGAACCATTACCGATGGCATGCTGAACCAGGTGGAAGTGGCCATTCGCGCATACGATCCTTGCCTGAG
>JALOMY010000302.1 GCA_025455225.1 Cyclobacteriaceae bacterium
TGGCTGTGGGATTATCAAAGTCCATTACTTTCACGGCTTCCTTATAACCAAAGATCTCACAAACCAGGGTGATGGGTGTGCCCGGTACTATGGGCTTAAGAACATCAACCCTGGTGTTGGCGGTATAGTTAGCCAGGTCACGTCCCTGTGACCGGTCGACATTATAAACCTTTCCTTCAATGGGCTGACCGTCTGATGATACAAGCTGAAACGTAAAGAATTTACCCCTGGCTTTTGCCGGAAGGCTTTCCTCAGCAGCAGAGGGTGTGTTGATAACTTCCGGGCCAGGTGCGGCAGGTTGAGTTAAAGGTTTTTCCGGCAATTGGGATTTAGTTGGAACTGGTGTCGGTTGTTGTGATTCGACTACTTTCGGTTCGGTGGGTGCAGGTGATAAAGGTTGCGTTGAAGGGGAAATGATTGTTTCACGGGTTAATACCCAGGCATCGGTAAATTCGGTTTCCGAACGAAGGCGAAGCACCAGGTCGGATGCTGTTTTCTTATCGCGGGTATTTAGAATATAAACGTAGAATAGATTCTTACTTTCATTAAAGAAGAAATCAGCATCGTAATGCTGATTGCGGGCATAACCGGAAAACTTGGAGGCATTACTTTGTGAAGAAAATGATCCGATAATGACATAATATTCCTGGGCAAGAGTGGATGCAGAGCTTGCAAGAAGAAGTACAAGTACTGCCAGGAACAAGGAGGTTTGAAACCGAATGTTGATTTTCATTTGAACAATTTAAGTAATTCGAAAATTCAATAAAACCTGAATCAGATAATCGGCATAATTGTGCGGTAAAATGTCATTAAAAAGATGTCTGGAATTGACGTTTAAAGTTTTTCAAGAATTAATTTTGATCTTTAGCACATTGAAATTCAAAATCAAAAGGATAAACTGCTTCATGAAAAAGAAACAATTACTACAGGTATTGGCATGGTCTTCTGTTATTCTCTTTTCGTGCGGAGGTGAAGATGGTGATAAAGATGTAAGTAGTGCAAAGACGGTAGAAATAGGGGGCAAGACGTGGATGGCCGAGAACCTGAATATCAGTAAATTCAAAAACGGTGATCCTATTCCGCAAATCACCGATGAAGCTGAATGGAAAAAAGCAGGAGTTGATGGAAGCCCCGCCTGGTGTTATTACAACAACGATCCGGCCAACGGAGAGAAATACGGCAAATTGTATAACTGGTATGCGGTCAATGATCCGCGCGGACTTGCCCCGGAAGGATGGCACGTTCCAACCGATGAGGAATGGAATTCAATAGGTGATGCGCTTGGAAGTAAAGCGGGTGCGTCCATGAAAAGTAAAGCCTGGGTTGGCGGACAAGGGAATGGCGAGAGCGGGTTTGAAGGCATGCCCGGAGGCAACCGCAACCATGACGGTTCCTTTCATCTTCTCAATAGTTACGGGGTATTCTGGACGGACACTCCGGCACAAGGGGATTATTCCTGGTTCCGTTCATTAACCAGTGCCAATGCCTTTCTTACCCGCGACTATTCCAATCGATCAAAAGGGTTATCCGTTCGGCTGGTTAAGGATTAGTAATCCCTTTGTTTACGGACAATTACGGTACGTGATTTTAAAATCAGATAAACTGGAAGGAGCATCTGCATAGCTTCTACTGACTGGATAGCCTGAAGAATTGTATTCATAGATTAAATCGAAATCTCCAATTTTAGTTGGATTGTTTCTGGATCCCGGAGAAGGTATTGTGTAAAACAAATCAGTGAACAACGTAATGATGGCTTGTTGGTTATCCAGGGCATTTAAGAATACAACTGAATAATTGTTTTTGGTATCGTAATTTGAAAAACCTGTAGATATAACATTCTCGTCAGCATCATATTCTATTGATGCAGAAAACCCCGAATTATAATTAACCTGGCTAAGAAGTCCCTGGGAGTTATAAAGAAACGTTGCTTCAAATTGAGTACCCTGAAGAATGGATTTAATTTTATCCGATTCATAGACAATGTAGGAATATTCGCGATAGACGTACGTGTTGATCGAATTAAATCCAACCTCTGTTAATGCGATAATCTGACTGCCGAAATAGGAGATTAGTATGTACCGGAAATAATCAGTGCCGTCTTGTTTAAAAATCGACACCAATCTGCCCATTTCATCGTACCCGTATGAATTGGTGAAGATCAGACCATCCTGAGTACGTGTAATGGAATTAACGGCACAGGAAGAAAATACCGGTTTTATCAGGGTTCCCGAAAAGTTCCCTTCGGTGATCGTTACTTCATCATCCTCTTTTGACTCCGCTTCAAATGAAAATGAACCCTGGGCAAATCCGGGTCCTATCGTAATCGTGATCAAACCACTGACTCCGTAATGGAGTTTGCCGTCTTCGTCAATATATTCAGCTAACGCAAAAACCATTTCAGGCTTTTCAAGCGTTATCGGGATATTAGCCGGACTGGTATTAAATATGGAAAATGTGCCGGATTGCTTTTTGGTAATCCAGATGCGGATCTGGGAGTTATTGCTTCGCATTTGAAGTAAAATGCCGGTTCCGGTGTCATTAATAACTGTTGTTTGTGGAATTACATGTTCTCCATTGATTGTGGCTGAGTTAGTGAACGTTTCTTCATCCTGGCAACTCAGTAAAAACAGAAATAATACAATTGCTCCTGCACGTTTAAACATAACATTCATCTATGATGTAATCATGATAAAAATAATCATTAGGCGTGTATGATAGTTGAGAATAATCATGAAGAGTGTAGATTTTCATCATACCATGCAATGCGTTAAGAACCACTGCTATTTGTGTTGTTCTATTTAACGGTTGGTTCAGATATAATCAAAAGAAGAAGCATGCAGAGGCCCGGATTTCAATTTTTGTATTTCTTCCTCAGACATATTTCGGTACGAGGTCATTATGTAGACACCTGAATCCTTAACAAAGGAATTAAGTATTCCGAGGTTACCATATGCTACCAATTTTTGCCGGTAAGGACAGGTTTCACCCATCCAAAATAACGCGGAATGAAGTTGCTCACGATGCAATAAACCTTCAAAGAGTTGATGCAAAGTTTTTTCATGCCCGGGCTTAAAATAGATGCCTTCAAAGGCGAGGAACTCAAACTTTTTCGGATTAAAAAGTTTATTGATGAAGGGTAATCTGGGAAGAACATTCATTATGATTTTCCCCATGATTCCCGGCATATTGTTAATGGCCCAATGAGCCCGGTGGTACTGGCACCCGGCAACGATTTTTCCCTGTTCCCGAATTACGAAGTAGTGATTATTAAGGAAGAGATAATCAAAGTGGGTGAGTACATGGTCTTGATAATAATCTTCAAGCAGGTGAAGTACTTCTGCTTTTTCGTCTGGTCTCGAAATGGGTTCAATATCCGGTTGAGCTTTCGGGAAGAATCGACTGAAGGCATTTACGCTTTGTACGCCCAGCACCTCATAGCCTGCGTTTTCAACAACTTTAAATGACCGGATATTTCCTTTTTCAACACAACCAATGTATATGGTCTTTTCAGTTTCTTCCTGGCGCACCAATTCCATCACCTTACCTGCGTAGTGCTTGATCAGTTTCTTGCCCTGTATGGCGGCACCTGCAGCAAAATAACGGATGATGTAACAGTTGAAGGGGGTTCGTTTTACATAAGGACGGGTGTGGCAAAAAACGGCTGTACCTACAATTTGACTTTCATTATGGCAAATAAGTAGGGATCTTTCAGTTGGCGAACCAGTTCACTGGAATTTTTGCGTTCATAGACGGCACCGGCACTTCCCCAATTGGTTTCTTCGAAAAACGAAATAACTTCTTCCGGTACACCTTTGTATTTCCAAATGGTAAAGTGTTCGTCCGCTAGTACAAGACTTTTATCCGCTTTTTTGGTTGACGGCATCATGAAGTAATTGATTGATCAAGGTACATAATGCCCATTGAAGTTGTATTACGATAAAAAAGGAAACCGCCCCGATGCATCGGGGCGGCCTATCAACTTCAAAACAGAACCAATCAAACGAAGATGATATGAGTTCCTTCTCCTTCGGCCAGTGCATACATGTCACCAACCGTGATTATTCCTTTTACTTCATCCAGGAAGTCTTCTTTCTTTAAGTGGAACATGTCGGCAGCCAGTTTGCAGGCGTAAATTTCTCCACCACCGGCTTCAATCATCTGGATAAATTCCGTTACATGGGGGATTTCCAGTTTGTCCATTTCTTTTCTCATCATATACGATGCAAACGCTTCAAAGCCAGGTAATCCCGCGAGCACGGTTGGCATTTCAGGCATAAAGCTTGGGTTGCCTACGGTGGCAGTATGAAGGTGGTCGGCTTTCTTCTTGGTTATGGCATCGAGTCCGAAGAAGGTAAAGAACATTTTGGCTTCAATACCTTCCATAAGAGCGCCATTGGCCATTACCAGGGCAGCGTATACATCTTCCAGTTTTCCTTTGGAGCAGATGATTAATACTTTCTTGATTTTTCCTTTGTCTTTATTAACCGGAACGTCAGCTACTTTCGTTACAGGTTGATCTAATACTTCAGTCATAACATCTAAAGGTTAAGGTTGATTAAACACAGCTAGCAGGTTTGGGTATTCCGGCAATTTTGCTGGAAATTTTCAGCGGTCCGCCCGGGAAGAGCGCATAGAATTGCTTGATATCTACAAGACCGGATGCACCAACTTTGCGTATGCTGATCTGGGTTCCTTCTTTCTGACGGGCGCGTAGCCAGTTCAGCACTTCAAAGTGTTTATCGGTAAGCGTAATGTTCTCTTTGGCGGCCAGTTCGCGAGCCAGTTCCGGAGTCCATTGATCCATGTTTTTCAAATAGCCTTCAGGTGTGAATTCTACTGCGGTGTTAACTAAGGTTTCCATATTGATTGGTTTATGAGTTGTGAATTGATATTAGTCAGAAATTTTTCCGGCCATTGACATGTGCGTTGTTACCGGCAATTTTTTACCGGTCAGCAACAGGTGCCAGTACACCCACCGGAAGGCCAGTTTTCCCAGGTGGTTGGCACGGTTAACTTTTAATAATCCCATCGGGCCGATTCCAGCAAAAGGGAACTTGCCGGGTAGGGGTTCCGTATCGTAATTGAAATCGATTAATGTAGCTTTTCCATGACCGGTTTCAATGAAGCAGTTGGCATGTCCGTCAAACTTGGCTTCCAGCGGTTGGCCATTGATGAAGCTTACTATATTTTCAATCAGTATCTCAGCTTCGAAGTGAGCAACAGACCCCGCTTTGGATGCAGGCAGGTTGGTAGCGTCACCAATCACGAACATATTATTGTAATGTTTGGATTGCAGAGTATGCTTATCGGTTGGAACAAATCCCAATCCGTCTTCATCGCCCAGGTTGCTGGTGTGTATCACTTTATCGCCTTTGTTTACCGGTACCGATACCAGCAGATCGAAGGGAACTTCTTTTTCATCGTACGAAACCAGCATCTTCCGTTCGTTATCGACACTCATTAGATAAAAATCAGGAATTACTGTGATGTGCTTTTCTTCAAGCAACTTGCTGAGCATGGCGGTTGCCTTGGGTTTTGTAAAAGCACCGGCATTGGGTGTAACATAGGTAATGTTCACTTTTTCGCGCATGCCTTTTTCGGTGAAGTAGGCATCGGCCAGGAAAGCGAATTCAAGCGGAGCAACAGGGCACTTGATAATAGTTTCCGCCAGGTTGATGACCAGGTTACCTCCGGGCCAGGTTTCCAGCTTTTCTGCCAGCTTTACTGCACCTTCATAAGTATAGAAGTCAAATATGTCTTTATACCAAAGTTCACCCTTCAAGCCTTCGGTATCTTCAGGAACAGGCACTGTACCGGTGGCTACGATCAGTACATCGTACGTAATCAAAGTTCCATCACGTAAAAGCACATGATTATTTTCGGGCTTAATCTTGGCAACTTCATTGATGAGGAATTTTACCCCTTTAGGTAGGAAATCTTTTTTTGGTTTAACCAGTTCTTCCGGTTTGTAGACTCCAAACGGAACAAACAAATAGCCTGGTTGATAGTAGTGATTTTCGTCCTTGTCTACAATAGTTATTTCCCACACCTGGTTGTTAAGTGTGCGATAGAGTTTATTGGCCATCATGGTCCCAGCCGTTCCGGCCCCGAGAATCAGTATCTTTTTCATCTTCAATTGGTTCTTGTTCTTGAATATTCAAATGTATTGCGCCTGAATAAGCTCTGTAATGACAGTACTCATAGCTGGGTTGTGATTTTCATCAGAAAAAAGGGTGCTTCTGTAACTTTAATCACCGGGACAGGGTGATATTGTGTAACCTATGTCACACAGACAATTCTGAGCGAATTACGAATAAGGAAATTCTCTTAAAGAAATTGCCAGGATCGTTATTGTATATTACCTCTTTCTTTATCTTGAGTGTTCATTTAAATTGAAAATAGTCTTGAAGCGAATTGTGTTCATGTTCGTTGCCGTTCTGGTACTCCAGGCTTGCACGAAACAAGAAAAAGTCGGCCAGTTGAACCGGATTGACCTTGATGAAATCACCATAAAGCAATTAAAGGAAGGTTATGAAAAAGGAAGCTTTACCATCAGTGAGGTGGTGAATGAATATCTGACGCGTATCCAGGAATCAGATAAGAGCGGTCCGATGTTAAATTCAATTATCTATGTTAATCCGGATGCCTTAAAAGAAGCGGAAGAACTTGAACGTGAACTTGCTGAGGGAAAGAGCAGGGGGCCCTTACATGGGATACCAGTCATTCTTAAAGATAATATTGACACGAAGGCTATGCCGACTACAGCGGGAGCTGTTGTTTTAAAAAATTCCTATCCCGCAAAGGACAGCTGGATAACCCGGAAGCTCATCGAAGCCGGTGCTGTTATTATCGCGAAAGCCAACCTCAGTGAGTGGGCGAATTTCAGAGGTGCCATTTCATCCAGTGGTTGGAGTGGTGTTGGCGGACAAACCCGAAACCCGTATGTGCTGGATCGTACGCCCTGTGGATCGAGCTCTGGCTCGGGTGTAGCAGTTGCTGCTAATTTCTGTTCATTCGCCATCGGTACAGAGACGAATGGATCAATTGTTTGTCCTTCGCACATTAATGGCATAGTAGGATTAAAACCTACCGTTGGGCTTCTTTCACGATCCGGAATTATCCCGATTTCATTTTCGCAGGATACGCCTGGACCCATGGCACGAACTGTAGAAGATGTTGCCTGGGCATTGGGTACTATGGTTGGAATCGATTCAACCGATCACAAGACCCTCGA
>JALOMY010000054.1 GCA_025455225.1 Cyclobacteriaceae bacterium
ATCAGGTTCAATTGAAACGGGCTTTAAAATAATACCGATCAATAATGAAGTCTTTAACGGAGAACTGGGACTCTCGTTTGAATTTTCAAGCACAACGGGCGCAATTAAAGAAGGTCCAAAGGGTTTCTTTAATTTACATATTATCGATGATGAATTGCCTTCCCTAGCTAACTTTCAATTTACGAATGGAACATTGAATGAAGGTGACACCGATGGCCTGACTGTTGAGATCCCGCTCTCATCACCGGTGAAAGGGGAGGGAAAGATTATGATAAAATTACTAAACGGTCAGAACGGGTATGGTTCATTGTTTACTACCGAACCGGTCATGGAAAGTGGTTTTATAAAATTAAACCTGGAATACAACTCAACGAGTGCTGGTTTTAAGATTTATCCGGTTGATGATAATCTTTATTTTGAAGAGAAAATATCCTTTGTGATATTGCAGACCGAAGGTGTCATTCAAAAGGGAAGTAATCTGAATTATGAGTTAAGCCTGGTAGATAATGATGCGGCTGTCAATTTTGCTCGTTCAGACGGATTTGTAGATGAAGACAATTCGAATGGCTTTGAAGTTGAATTGCAACTTACTCAGCCCTCCCCGGTCTCGGGTAATATTGTTATTGCCTATATCACGAATTGGATCTACAACCAGAATTTTACATTTGAACCGGCTCCTTTCGGCAATACAATCGTGCTACCGGTACAGGTTGGACAGACTTCTGTTTCGTTTAAGGTCATTCCAAAACATGATGTATCCTGTGTGGAGAAATTTATTACTTTCAGAATTACAGCAGTTGTCAGCGGACTGGCATTAGGGAGTAAAACTGATTTCTTCCTTTCGATTCGAAATACAGATGGGGCTTTAATTAATTTTACTGAAGAAGAAGGTTCGGTAACTGAGAATAGCAGCATTGGTAAAGTAATTGAGATCAGTTTAAGTGAACCTGCTCCTGACTTTGCTAATTTAATTGTTATTCCTTCAGATGATGGATTTTCCCAGCGTTATAAGACGAATCCAGAAATGGGTTATGATTTGGACTATGATTATTATGGAATAAATCTTGAAATAACCAAAGATCAGTCCAAAGTTCAGTTTAATGTATATCCTTTAAATAATCAATTGAAAGATGGTAATTATAGTGTATCGTTTTATTTGTCCGGATATACAGGGCAATGTATTCGAATAGCGGATAATGCGATATATAAATTAACCATAGTTGATGATGATTAATCATCAGTTATGAATAGAAAGGCAGACTATCTTAAGGAGATGTTCTTTCCTGGTATTAGAATCCAATGTGCAATCAATCAGATAGGCTGAAATCAGTTTGAAAAACTTTATTGCTTTTTGAGCTTATTCTTCCGTTTTCGTAATGGGTTTATCTAATTGTATTGACAATTTTTATTTGATTACTAAAATCATTCTGTTTTAATGATGGCCGTCATTTACAATAATCGTTAAGTTGTTGAGATTCGTCCAATCATTAACGGAACTTTCATGGTACATCCAAAATTTGAATGCAAAATTGGAAAAGACGGTAAGTATTATTTCAATCTTACTTCGAAAAACGGACAGGTGGTGCTTACGAGCCAGGGTTATGCCTCCAGGTCCGCTTTGTATAATGGAATCGAGTCAATCAAGAAAACCACTGTTGGTAAAGGCAATTTCGAAATCCTTGATTCGGTTTCAGGTTCACCTTATTTTGTTGTGAAAGCAGCAAATGGCAGGGTTATCGGGAGAAGTGAAATTTACAATTCACAAGAATCCTTGAAAAACGGAATCAATTCGGTAGCAGTCAATGCACCGGTTGCTGAACCGGAATGGATGGAATAAGAAATCAAAAGGTTTTTATTTATACACTTAAAAAACAATGCTATGATCGACAAGATTTTTTCGACTGTAAAAGGCGAATTATCAAAACAACTGGGCAGTAAATTCCAGCTTGATGCTCCACAGGCAGAAAAAGTGATTGCTGCATCTAAAGACAGTATTCAGACCGGCCTGATGAAAGAAGTTTCTTCAGGTAATGTTAACGGACTTTTGAATTTATTTAATGGCAAAACCGGTATGCAAGGTAATCCTTTGATCTCTGGTATGGCAACTCAGTTAATTGGCACGCTTACATCTAAAGTGGGTTTAAACCAGCAAATGGCATCATCGGTTGGCAACTTCATCGTTCCATTTATTATGGGCAAATTGGCTGACAATAAACCATCTGGGGGCTTTGATGTTGCAAGTCTGACAAACCTGGTAGGTGGAGAAGGCGGCAGCTTAATGAGTAAAGCAAAAGAAACATTAAGTAAAGTGTTTGGTTGATTCAGGTTGTATAACCATTTAAATCTTAAAAGGGGATCTGTACAGATCCCTTTTTTTATAAACATATTCATTGCTCGCAATATCCCTTGGAAGGGAGGATAGTAATCATTCCTGACGGTTCGCTTTGCTCGCATCCTTCCTGTTTTTACACAATATTATCGGGCAACACCTGTCATCACTCCTTAGCGGAAGGGATTATGCGGCAGGGATTTATTGAGCGGAGAGAGAGGCAACCTACGCTGAAGCTTCGTTTGCCAGGGGATTCGCACCCAGTATTCGTTTGTATAGTACAGCTTTGCCTGAGCCTGATTTAAAGTATTGTTCTAATTTTCTTGCCTGTTGTTCAGATTCAACGGCAACATAAGAAACAATTTTATAAGGCGCATATGCTTTTGTGGATTGAACCTCAGAATTATTGTGCTGTTTAAGCCTTCTGTTCAGATCATTAGTGGACCCGATGTAGAAAAACTTAGTGTTTAAACTCGATAAAATGTAAACAAACCACATCGCATTATAGAAATATTGGCTTGCCAACCGAAGCCATAGGGAAGGTTTGGGTTCGGTTGGCGTAGGTTGGCGGAGAGAGAGGGATTCGAACCCTCGTACCGGTTACCCGGTAAACGGTTTTCGAGACCGTCCCATTCAACCACTCTGGCATCTCTCCGGGCGTGCGCAAAAATAATGGCTTTAGCCATATCCTGCTCAAATCCTGCCTGAAGATCATCATCTATTTTATGGTATTCGTTATTGATGCGGTAATCTTTGCCAGGGAAAAAATCAGGAGAGTCCTCAAAAAGTCATCGGCAGATATCGTTACTGGTCGGTGTATTCAACCGCCCATCGTATTATCCATATTGCCGTGATCACCAGATGGTAATAGATGGCATATATACCCAATCTATACTTAATACCATGATGAAAAAGCTCAGTTGTCTTTTGTTTTTGTCCTGGTTGGCTTTCAGTTGTCAGCTTCAGCAAGATGAAGCAAGCGAAGAACTATTATCGGCCCAGCGAACGGCCAGTGGGGATTATTTTATTAGTTATGCTAATGATGATCCAAACACCGTCACTATTACAATCGAACGGGCCGGTGCTCCGGAAATTCATCAGATTCTGATGAAGCTCTATACCTGCGATGGCCTGGCCGACCTAACCGTGGCCAATATCGTTGGGGTTACGATTAACGGAACAGATTGGTCGGATGCATCGAAGCTGACCGATCAGGTAGACCTGACCGATTTCTGTTATGGAACTTTCAATGACCCCATTATTAAGTTAACCGGATTTGATGATCTCGAACCCGAAGTTGGTGAAACCGAAATCCAGGTCTATACGATTGTATTAACCCTGGATGAAAAAACCTCCGGTGGAAGCTTGTTAATAGGTGCAGGCGAAGCCTTCTGTTACGGTAATGATCCTGAAAATGGATTTGATGAAAATTATTCCTTCTACTTTGAATGTACCGATGATGGCGGTGGTGATGACGGTGGCGGAGATGACGGTGGCGGAGATGATGGCGGTGGTGATAATGGTGGTGGAGATGACGGAGGCGGAGATGATGGTGGTGGTGATGACGGAGGCGGAGATGATAACGGAGATGTATGTTACGAATACAAGGGCGAAACAGCCTGGGCATTCGGTCCCCGCTACACAAGCCAGGGCAACTGGGCCACCTATACGCCATATCCGGGAGGCACAATAGAAGTCGATATTTTTGCCGGCCAGCATCATAAAGCAGGTAAAGCGAAGATCGAACCGAATGGCGATAATGAAGTTACTATTACAATTACGTTGAATGAAGGATGGAGTCTTAAGGGAAGCGAAAGTGTCAAGATTCAAACCTATTATGGATCAACCGGACCGAGTGGAAACCCGGCACCGGGTCAATTCAAATACAAGAGTGACTCGCTGGATCCGATAACGCTACCGCGGGCTGATTTCTATGGCATCCATCTTGATGTTCAATTGAAAAAAGAAGTCCCCTGTACGTGTGATAAGTAAGCCGATTAAGATTTCTTAAGGATTGAAATTCCCCGGTCATTTTGATCGGGGAATTTTTTTGGTTGCGAGTGATAAAAACCGAACTCAGCATCTATTGACTGACGTGAATTTGAAAACATAGAGCATTTCACATCCGGAAAGGTAAAAGTGCAGGAAAAAATTGATCGCAACATCAAATTTAAATACCTTCACTTCCTGCTGATCCCACCAACCCCACCGCGATGAAATTATCTATTCACATAATTACTTTTCTATTCTGTCTTTCGTTGCAGGCACAACACCTGAACGACAGCACAGACCTTGAACCCTTCATGGATGGAGTTATCAATACGTTGCTCGTAGATGAACATATTGCAGGAGCAACACTGGCTATTGTGCACGATGGAAAAATCATACTGAAGAAGGGATATGGTTATGCCGACTATGAACATCGTATACCGGTTGATCCTGACAAGTCCATGTTCCGGATTGGCTCCATCACCAAAATGTTCGTCTGGACCAGCGTTATGAAACTTGTGGCGGAAGGGAAACTGGATCTCAATGCGGATATCAATACGTATCTGAAGGATTTTAAAGTACCCGATGCTTACAATCAACCCCTGACCTTAACGCATCTGCTCACCCATACCCCGGGTTTTGAAGATCGTGTGCTGGGATTGTTTGCGCTCGATTCAACTTCGCTTCTTCCTCTGGGTGAAATTCTGGAGAAGGAAATGCCGGAACGCATTCGTCCTCCTTTTAAGCAGGCTTCCTATTCCAATCACGGTACGGGCATTGCGGCTTATATCGTTGAGCAGGTAACAGGAATACCGTTTTATGAATATGCCGAGCAGCAGTTTATCAAACCTCTTGAGATGGAATATACTTCCTTGCGACAACCCCTGCCTGCGGCATTGAAAAAATACATGTCGAACGGGTATAAATACAGCAAGGAATTTGAGCGAATGAATTTTGAATACGTTCCGCTTTACCCGGTTGGAGCCGCCAGCGCATCAGCCAATGACATGACGCACTGGATGCTGGCCTATCTTCAACATGGACGGTACAACAATTACCAATTAATTGACAGTGCAACGCTTGTTCGCATGCGTAGCGAAGTTAAGAGGCATCATCCGCAGGTAAATCCGATGCTTCTGGGGTTCATGGACATCAGTATGAATGGTGTAAAAGTGTTCGGCCACGGTGGCGATACGTTTTGGTTTCATTCCCTGATGGCGTTAATTCCAGATCATAACGTTGGTTTTTTTATTTCATTTAATACCAACACGGGCGGTGGTGCGTACGAGAAAGCTTTTCGGTCATTTATGAATCGGTATTTTCCTGATTCGACCGCATGGGAGAAACCAATTGATGTTACACCGGAGTGGCTTAATAAATTTTCTGGTGAATATGAGATAAACCGGTACCCGCATTCAGACATCACTAAAATTTCATCGTTGTTTGGACGTATCTCGGTTACGGTTTCAGACCATAAGCTGGCTGTATCATCTCCGCAGGAAACAAAATATTTTGTTCCCATTGACAGTACAACGTTCCGCGAAGAATTTTCCAATGAGAAACTGGCTTTTGAGCTGGATGGTTCCGGAAACGTAATACATGCCTATGACCGGTTGTTTGCCATTTTTGCATTCGATAAGGTTTCTTTTATCAAAGCTGCACAAACACATACCCTGGTTTTTGCAGTGGTGATGATCGTTGCGCTGTTTACAGTTTTGTACTGGCCGTTTGTTGCATTGGCGCGGAAAAATTATGTACGCGGATCACGGACTAAACAACCGCTTTCATTTCCTTCACGCCTTATTGCCTGGATGAATTATTTTTTAGTGCTTGTCTTTATTACAGGCTTGATTTCTTCCCTGGGTGAACCTGAAGATTTGGTTTATGGGATATCGGGTTCACTAAAGGCATTATTGGTCATTCCGATTATTCTCATCTTTACTACGGTTGGAATGATCATCGCCTGGATTGGAATTGTTCAGCATAAAACGTACGCTGTGCGGAGCCGCATCTTTTACGCTCTGTTATGCCTGGTAAGCCTGGTAGCTTTATGGCAATTGAATTATTGGAACCTTATTGGATTTAATTATTAATTCTTAAGGTATTGATTCGGAATACGTATTCAGTTAGTGTTTTTAGGATTTAATCAAATCAGGAAGGAAACAAGTTCGATGTGGAGGTGTTATACAGAAACGTCAAACAGTCCTTATTTATGTTTTTCAAACTTTATGCCATCGCCTTACCGGTATTCTTTGCTCTGGACATGATCTGGTTGGGCTTACTGGCCCGCGATTTTTACAAGAACCAGATCGGATTTCTGATGAAACCCGATGTTAACTGGACCGCTGCTATCATTTTCTATTTATTATTCCTGGCCGGTTTGGTGTTGTTTGTAATCGAACCCGCTTTTACTAAGAAAGAGTGGACGCGCGCTTTGTGGACGGGGGCATTTTTTGGGATGATTACCTATGCAACCTACGATCTGACTAATCTTGCAACGTTGAAGGACTGGCCGTTAAAAATGGTTATTGTCGATATGATCTGGGGTACCGTATTGGCTGCCGGTGTAAGCCTGGTAACCTACTTCGTGGCGGTGAAACTGGGCCTATGAATTCTTTTCTTTTCATAGTGTGGATTGTGCTGTTGTACATGTCAGGCTGGTACCTGGTAAGCCTAATGCTCAGGCGAAATGATGTTGCTGATATAGCCTGGGGACTTGGCTTTGTACTTATTGCCTGGGTTGCTTTTTGGATCGCTCATCAACCACCTCAGGCGCTTGTCGCCAATATATTAGTCACCCTTTGGGGATTGCGGTTAAGCTGGCATATCTATCATCGAAACAAGGGTAAGTCTGAAGATTTCCGTTACCACCAGTGGAGAATGGAATGGAAAAATATTTATCTGCGCAGCTTTCTTCAGGTTTTCATGCTTCAGGGGTTTTTCATGTATCTGGTTGCCTTACCGCTAATGGCAATTAATTTTTCAGAATCACAGGAATTTCATTGGCTCCATGTGGCCGGAATTATTTTATGGCTGCTCGGATTTTTGTTTGAAAGTGTGGGTGATTATCAGTTAAGGAAATTCAAAGCCAACCCGGTAAACAAAGGAAAAATTATGAAATCGGGTTTGTGGAAATACACAAGGCACCCGAATTATTTCGGTGATGCTCTGCAGTGGTGGGCTATAGGTTTAATTGCCCTGGCTTATCCCAACGGCTGGCTTGCTTTAATTGGGCCATTAACAATGACGTATCTTCTTCGCTATGTCTCCGGTGTTCCCATGCTCGAACGAAAGTATAAGGGCAATGCTGAGTTTGAATTATATGCTCAAAAGACATCACCTTTTTTTCCGCTGCCTCCGAAAAATTAATATTCCGGTTACCCAACAAACAATTGCAACACCAACACCCCAATTAACCCCAGGATGGAGATGATGGACTCCATGGTGGTCCAGCTTAAAAAAGTCTGTTTCAGTGTTAGACCAAAGAATTCCTTGAACATCCAAAATCCGGTATCGTTTATGTGCGAACAGAAAACACTTCCGGCACCGACTGAAAGCACAAGTAATTCAGGAGATACCGTACCACTGAGGGCTAATGGTGAAACAATACCGGCCGCTGTGAGACCGGCTACGGTAGCTGACCCGATGGTAACCCGAAGCAAGGCCGTAATGATCCACGCAAATACAAGCGGGTTAATTTGCCATTGACTGCTGAAGGCGGTAATGTAATTGGCAGTACCGCTGTCGATTAATACCTGCTTCAAAACACCACCAGCGGTAATGATCATCAGAATCATGGCAATATTGGTAACCCCTTCACCCATCCATTTCATAATGGTTGGCATGACTTCGCCTCGTTTCAATCCGAAGAAATAAATAGCCAGTAATACAGCGATTAATAAGGCAACGGTAGGATCGCCAATAAACAAGACAACCTTGGTCCAGGCAGTACCGGCTTTGAAGAAGTTAGCGGTAACTACGGCCAGGCTTATCAGGATTACCGGAAGAAGCGCGATGAGGAGACTTGAAGCAGCAGACGGGGGATTGTCAGGTTTGATGACTTCCTGCGAAGATTGGATGGCTGTTGTTGCTCCGATCTTTTTCATCATTTTACCGAGGAAGGGACCGGCAATTACCGCAATAGGTATAACTAAAATCAATCCATAGATCAATGTAAGGCCCATATCGGCCTGAAGTACGTTCACCAAAACTACAGGACCGGGGTGGGGAGGAAGAAAGCAATGCGTTACCGACAACGATGCCGCCATGGGAATGGCAATGTAGAGAAGAGGCAATTTTGTTTCACGGGCAACAGAAAACACCAAGGGCACAAGAATGATGAAGCCTGCATTATAATAAAGTGGAATACCCACCAGGAAAGCGGTTATTAAAACCGCCCATTGAACATGGCGTTCTCCAAATAGGCGAATCAGGGTTGTTGTGATTTGATGGACGGCTCCGCTGCTCTCCAGTAATTTTCCCAGGATGGCTCCCAGAACAAGGATTAACACCAAACCACCAAGTGTGCTGCCAACACCTTTTTCGATCGAGCTAACCAGGGCTGCGGGTTCCATCCCAAGGAACAATCCGATTAAAAGGGATACGATCAGCAAGGATAGGAACGGGCTTATTTTTTTATAGGTCAGATAGACCTGTAAGGCTACGCCCAAAGCAATGATGATCAATGGCATGGTTTGAATTTACATTTTTTTACCGCGTCTGGAATTTTATGTTATTTCCTCCGATTAAATAACTGCAGAATTCAGTTGTATTCCTACATTTAAGATACATTCGCAAGGATTCAACATGCCGAAGTTTTTATTAGGTATCGACCTCGGAAGTTCTTCCGTAAAAGCAACATTCCTGGATGCTGATACCGGAAGAGTGGCTGGTCATTCGTCATCACCGGTATCTGAAATGGAAATCAGCAGCCCGCATACAGGTTGGGCTGAACAAAACCCGGAGCTGTGGTGGTCGAATGCCGTGCAAGCTGTTCGTTCATCCATGATTCAAGCCAACTGCAAACCCGATGACGTATTGGCCATTGGTATTGCCTATCAAATGCACGGACTGGTTCTGGTCGATAAAAACCACGATGTATTAAGACCTTCCATTATCTGGTGTGATAGCCGGGCTGTTTCAATTGGTGACCTCGCGTTTGAAAAGCTTGGTAAAGAATATTGCCTGAGTCATTTGCTGAATTCACCGGGCAATTTTACAGCATCTAAATTAAAGTGGGTTCAGGAGCATGAACCCTCTGTATACGACCGCATCCATAAAGTCATGTTACCGGGCGACTACCTGGCCATGCGATTAACCGGGGAGATTGCCACTACGGTGCCTGGATTATCGGAAGGAATCATGTGGGATTTTATTGAACAACAATTGCCACGGTCTTTATTCGAATACTATCAATTAGATCAACAATTGGTGGCGACCATTGTTCCTACATTTTCAGTACAGGGAAGGTTAACAAACGAAGCTGCTCAGATCCTGGGTTTGAAGGCAGGTATTCCGGTAAGTTACCGGGCAGGCGATCAGCCCAACAATGCCTTCTCCTTAAATGCCCTCCATCCGGGTGAAGTGGCTGCAACAGCCGGAACTTCCGGAGTCATATATGGAATCGTTGACCGGCCAACAGCCGATCAACAATCGAGGGTAAATACATTTGTTCATTTGAATCATACAGAAACGCGTCAACGCTACGGTGTACTGTTGTGCGTAAACGGAACCGGGATTATGAACAGCTGGTTACGCAAACTCCTATCGGCAAATCATAATTCCATCGATTATGCCCGATTGAATGAATTGGCCGGGCAAGTCTCCATAGGTTCCGAACATTTGCTTGTATTACCTTTTGGTAACGGGGCAGAGCGAATGTTAAACAACAAAAATGTCGGTGCAAGTTTGCACGGACTTGATTTAAACCGTCATACACGTTCCCATCTAAGCCGGGCCGTGCAGGAAGGTATTGTATATGCACTTGGATATGGTTTCGAAATAATGAACGGACTGGGTATTCAATCGAACGTAATCCGTGCCGGGCAAGCCAATATGTTTCTTAGTGAAATATTCTGCGATGCTTTTGTGAATGTTACCGGGGCAGAGCTGGAGTTATACAACACCGATGGATCGCAAGGCGCTGCTCGCGGGGCCGGTGTTGGCATCGGCTATTATGCTTCACCTGACGAAGCATTTACCAGCCTTGCCTGCATTAAGCAATTTGCTCCGGATTCCCGGAAACAGAGTCAATACCATGAATTCTTTAGCACGTGGAAATCAATTCTTAATCATCAGTTAAAACTTTCAGCCATTTAAATTTTTATGAAGACATCAAAAGCTCAATACTTTCCCAACATTCCGGTAATTCCATTTGAAGGGCCGAAATCGAAAAATCCATTGGCGTTTAAATATTATGATGCCAAACGAAAAGTCGGCAAGAAGACCATGGCAGAACATTTACGGTTTGCTGTTGCTTACTGGCACACCTTCTGTGGAACGGGTGGAGATCCTTTTGGTCCCGGAACTAAAAACTTTCCATGGAACAGATCGTCTGACGCAGTGCAACGAGGCCTTGATAAAATGGATGCTGCTTTTGAACTCATTCAGAAACTGGGTATTCAATTTTACTGCTTTCATGATTACGACCTGGTGGATGAAGCACCTACGCTGAAAGAATCGGAAGCTAGATTGAAAAGGATGGTAGATTATGCCCAGCAGAAACAAAGACAAACCGGAATTAAACTATTGTGGGGAACGGCCAATCTGTTTTCCCATCCGCGGTACATGAACGGGGCTGCAACAAATCCTGATTTTAATGTGGTTTGCTGGGCCGGAGCTCAAGTTAAAAATGCACTTGATGCAACCATTGCCCTTGG
>JALOMY010000303.1 GCA_025455225.1 Cyclobacteriaceae bacterium
ATGCGGTTCAGACCATTGAATATGATCATATTCCTACACAAACCTTATTACCCAAAGCAGTAACGAAGTTAGTTCGCGTCAATCTTAAAAAGGAAGGAACTACGATTGCCTACATCCGGGGTGCAGGTGATGATATACCTGTGGGTTTACGCAATATGGGGTATTCAGTTTGGGAAATGAAGAACGAAGAAGTAACGCTTGAGAACCTTAAACGTGCCGATGCCGTAGTGCTGGGAGTCCGGGCCTTCAACACCAATGAACGGCTTCGCTTTCTGATGCCTGAATTGCTGGAGTATGTTAAGTCTGGAGGAACTCTTGTAGTTCAATACAATACTTCCTTTGACCTGGGCGATGTCTATACACCCTATAGCCTGAAACTGTCACGCGATCGTGTCACAGAAGAAGACAGTGAGGTACGGATTCTTAAACCGAATCATCCGGTTTTGAATGTGCCAAACAAGATCAATCCGGAAGATTTTAACGGATGGGTTCAGGAACGCGGCCTGTACTTTCCCAATTCCTGGGACAATCGGTTTGAAGCCTTGCTTTCCATGAACGATAAAGGTGAAAAACCCAGGGATGGAAGCCTGCTTGTAGCAAAATACGGTGAAGGCCATTACATCTATACCGGGTTATCTTTTTTCCGTGAATTACCTGAAGGTGTTCCGGGTGCTTATAAGTTGTTTGCCAACCTGGTATCATTGGGCAAACCTAAACCTGTCGTGAAAGAAGAAGTAACAGTGCCTTCAAAGAAAAAATCCCGGTCGCGTTAACCAAGAAGAAGATGGACAATAATCCGCCCGTATTTAAAAAGTGGAGCCATTGGTATACGTTGCTGCTCACAGCGCTTGTGGTACAGATTGTATTATATCTCTGGCTAACCCTGTCGTTTTCATGAGTACGCTCGACTGGATCATCCTCTTCGGAACGATTTTTACCATCGTCATATACGGAACCTTCAAAACCCGTGGAAACAAAACCATGGAAGGGTACCTGAAAAGCGATGACTTGAAATGGTGGATGATCGGTATTTCCATCATGGCTACTCAAGCCAGCGCCATCACTTTTCTTTCAACACCGGGTCAGGCTATTGAAGACGGCATGCGCTTTCTTCAATTCTACTTCGGCCTGCCCATTGCCATGGTAATCATTTCGGTAACGTTCGTACCGATCTACTATAAGCTTAATGTATTCACGGCCTATGAATACCTGGAATCTAGATTTGATCTGAAAACACGTTCGCTTACTGCGTTTCTTTTCCTGGTACTTCGTGGTTTATCGGCAGGCATAACCCTGTTCGCTCCGTCACTTGTATTATCTACGATTTTAGGATGGTCAATCACCGCTACTACCGTTCTCATAGGCGTTATGGTGATTATCTATTGCGTATCGGGCGGATCGCGGGCAGTGAGTCTTACCCAGCGTATGCAATTATCGGTTGTTATGGGAGGGATGATCCTCGCGGGTATCCTGGCATTTACTCTTTTGCCCGATCATGTTTCCTTTGGCGATACCGTCCAGATTGCTGGTGAACTGGGTAAGTTCAACCTGGTGGATCTTAATTTCAATCCGAACGAACGGTACAACATATGGTCTGGGTTGATTGCCGGAACATTTTTATTCCTTTCCTATTTCGGAACGGATCAATCGCAGGTTGGCCGGTACCTGGGTGGTAAATCGCTTACAGAAAGCCGGCTCGGGTTAATGTTCAACGGGTTGCTGAAAATTCCCATGCAATTTCTCATCCTGTTCATTGGAGTGCTCGTGTTTGTCTTTTATCTCTTTAACCAACCTCCGGTGTTTCACAACCAGGTTCTGATGACGAAAGCCTTAGCTACCGAGAAAGGAGCAGAACTTAAGGAGCTGGAGCAGGAATATGATCACCTGTATTCCCATAAAAAGGAAGCTGTAGATCAACTTGTGGAGGCAATTCATGCAGAAGATGATAAGGCTATAGTAAAGTCCAGGGAGGAAGTGTTAATCTGGCAGGAATCTGAAAAGCAGCTTCGGGCTTCGGTGAAGGAAAAAATCGGTGAAGCATTACCCCTGGCCAAAACACAAGATCGCGATTACATCTTTTTGAATTTTGTGTTGAATAATCTGCCACATGGCGTAATCGGTTTGCTGCTGGCAGTTATGTTTCTGGCTGCTATGTCGTCCATGGCCGGTGAACTCAGTGCCTTGTCATCCACAACAGCAGTCGATATTTACAGAAGATCTGTTAACAAAAGGGCATCCCCCGAACATTATCTGAAAATATCGCAGGTGTTTACCATTCTTTGGGCCTTAATTGCCATTGTGTTTGCCATGCTGGCCAGCTTTGCTGAGAACCTGATCCAGTTCGTGAATATTGTTGGTTCGTTGTTTTATGGAACCATACTCGGTGTTTTTCTTACGGCCTTTTATGTTAAGCGTGTACAGGGAACTGCGGTTTTCTGGGCAGCCATAATTGCGGAACTCGCAGTACTTTATTGTTACTTCTTCACCGACCTTGCGTTTTTACTTTACAACATTATAGGATGCGCAAGTGTAGTTGTGATCGGATTGCTATTGCAATTGGTTTTACAACCGGGTGATAAAAAGCAAGCGAGGTAAATACACACTAGCAACGGCTTATCTGAAATCATATAACTGCCGTTGTAGACTTAAGTTATTGTTTATTTCTTTTCCGCAGGTTTGTATTGAAAGCGTGCTGCTTCTTTCCAGTCTCCGTTGTTTATAGAATGTTCTTCAAGGAAATCAATTTTATCAGCGTTGGGTTTCATAGTTACCCGCCAACGAACCGTTCGATCTGCCGTCTCTCGTTTTCCTTCAAAGATAAACCGGTCGTTAACCCAATGTCCGCGAAGCGTACGGGAAGATCCGCCACCGTAAAGGCCATAGTAGATATAAACTTTTTCAGAGGGAGAATATGTGAAATAACTGATGGAATTATCTGTTTTTTCCACTGTTGAATTGGCCACACATTCAAGGTGATTACCTTGAATCCAATCGCATATTTCAATATAAGTTGTTTCGCTTCCGTCAACTGTCCATTTACCTTTTATAAAAGACAGTTTGTCTTGCTCGTCCGTCAATTGATTAACCTGGCCATAACAGGCCAGTGCTAATTGAAACAGAATTATGCATAGAATGCTGCGGTACATAATTATCGTTATTTGTTTCGCTATTGGATTGGTAATGTCGAATTTATCATTTCCTGATTATTGATCCAATTTTATATTCTGTGTTTTCTACATCGTGGGTAGTCATCCAGGAAAGTATTCAGCCGAATGGTAATCATTCATTTAAAGGTCTTTCCTATCTTTCGTTTTGATTAAACATTATGTCATCACAACATCAGGGACAGTGGGAAAAACGATGGCACCCGTTGCGTGAAGAATGGGTGGTTTATTCCGCTCACCGTAACAAGCGCCCTTGGCAAGGGGCCGGACTTGTTACGCACGAATCAGCACCTGCTTTTGATTCTACCTGTTACCTCTGCCCGGGCAATAAGCGCATTCATGGCCATGTTAATCCGGATTACAAAGACATTTACATTTTTGAAAACGATCATCCGGTGGTGAGTATGAAGGCGCCTGAAGTAGAAGATCATCCGGAAGCTTTATACCGTAAGTCGAGTGCCAAAGGAATTGCAAAAGTAATTTGTTACGATCCGCGCCATAA
>JALOMY010000055.1 GCA_025455225.1 Cyclobacteriaceae bacterium
GGAAGATTTCGCTTGTTATTTTGATACCATTCAATGATTTTCTTCGAGAAAAACCTGACCTCCATCCCTCTGATTATCAATTTTTTCAATATTAATTTTTAAATCTGAAGCCACAAATTAACTTTGGCGTCCCAATCGGATTTTTAAATTCAAACACCGTGACGAAAGCAGATATTATCAACGAGATCGCAGAAAAAACAGGAGTAGATAAAGCCGATGTTACGGCATCTGTGGAAGCCTTTTTCAGCGTAGTGAAAAGCAATATGTCGAATGGCCATAATATCTACATTCGCGGCTTTGGCAGTTTCATCAATAAAAAGAGAAAAAAGAAAATTGCCAGAAACATTTCACGCAACACGGCATTGATTATTGATGAGCATTACGTTCCCAGTTTCAAGCCCGCCAAAATCTTCATTAATAAGATTAAGGGCAGTGAAAAAGTGAAACAACTGGCGGATAAGGCCTGATCTTTAGCCGGACTACCGCTCACACGGATTCTCTATGCTTCGAAGCCGGATCATTCTCATTATTATCAGCGCAGCCCTGATCATTCTGTTATTTCAATTGCCCAAAGTAGTTGTTCAGAATGAAACGGAACTTAATGCCGCTGACACCTCAGCTGTTTCCACCACCGAACCCCATGGTGGTCCAACGGCAACGCAACAAGAGGCCATTGCCCGTATGCGCATTCAATTCCAGACTACAGCGACTGGTGAAAAAAATGCTATCTTTGCCGACTCTTTAGCAGACCTTTATTACGCAGCAGGCCGCTTTGACAGTGCTGCCTGGTTTGCCGAAAAAGCTGCAGCGTTCTTTAATAATGAGGCGAGCTGGCAAAAGGCCGGTAATAGTTATTACCAGGCGTATACGTTCGCCATGGACCAGGTAAAGCAAAACGAATTAGCTGAGAAAACCCGTTCATATTATGCACAGGTATTGAAGGCGAATCCGAACAACCTGGAGGCCAAAACCAATATGGCGATGACGTATTTATCATCACCTAACCCCATGCAGGGCATAACGCTGTTGCGGGAGGTATTGGCAGAAGACCCGAAAAATGAATCGGCCCTGTTTAACCTGGGCATGCTCTCGATTCAGTCGGGACAATATAACAGGGCCATTGAACGGTTGAGCGAACTAACAAGCATCAACCCCAATCATGTACAGGCCCAGTTGCTGCTGGGTGTTGCCTACATGAACAATGGCGACAAGAAGAAAGCAAGAGAGCAATTTGAAAAAGTAAAACAACTGGATAGTGATCCGGCTGTTCAAGCAACAGCCGATTCGTATCTCAAAGACCTTAAATAAATTTTAACCCGCCTCTGCAGGTCATATAATGGCCGGGTACGAGGTATAAATTATTAAACGTATATGCCTAGCGGTAAAAAAAGAAAAAAGCACAAAATGGCGACCCACAAGCGCAAGAAGCGTTTGAGGAAGAACAGACATAAGAAGAAGTAATCTCCTGTTAATAGCAGGAGTTACTTTCTGTTTGCAGCTATACACATCCTGTTTCACCTTTAATTGTCATTGTTTTGAGTAATGAACTAATCATCAGTGGAACTCAAAATGGATGTCGTATCGCCCTGCTAAGAGACAAGTCACTTGTCGAATTTCACGATGAACTGGAAGGAAGCAAATTCACGGTAGGTGACATCTACCTGGGCACTGTAAAAAAAGTAGTACAGGGCCTGAACGCAGCATTTATTGATGTTGGTTACGATAAGGATGCTTTCCTTCATTATCTGGATCTTGGACCGCAATTCAGCTCACTTCAAAAGTTTTCGCAGCTGGTTCGTTCTAAAAAGATATTCGGCAAGCTTGAAAAGTTTACCCTTGAACCGGACATTGATAAGCATGGCAAAATCGGCCAGCAGCTTTCAAAAGGGCAGTTGATTCCGGTGCAAATCGTAAAAGAGCCAATCTCTACTAAAGGGCCACGACTATCCTGCGAGTTATCATTAGCCGGAAGGTACCTGGTACTGGTACCCTTTTCCAAAACGGTTAATGTTTCTAAAAAAATTACCAGCAGCGAAGAGCGTAAACGCCTGCTTCGCCTGATTCAATCCATTAAACCCGAGAACTTCGGAGTAATCGTCCGCACGGTGGCCGAGGGTGCCGAAGTTGCTGAGTTGGATAAAGACCTTCGAACACTGGTTAAAAACTGGGAAGAGGGCATCGTCCGCTTGCCGGAAGCAAAACCCAATGAAAAGCTCATCGGGGAGCTTAACAAAACCTCGTCCCTTCTTCGCGATTTGTTAAATGAATCGTTTGACAACATTCATGTTGACGACAAGACGATTTACGAAGAAGCGAAAGCCTACATACGCAGTATCTCTCCTGAACAGGAGAAGATCGTTAAGCTATATAACGGCAGGGCGAAGATTTTCGAGCACTATGGCATCGAGAAACAAATTAAATCAGCGTTCGGGCAAACCGTAAGCCTGAAAGGCGGTGGCTACCTTATCATTGAGCATACAGAAGCTCTTCATGTTATTGATGTAAACAGCGGCAATAAATCCAACCGTGAAGAGAACCAGGAAACAACAGCCGTATCGGTAAATATTGAAGCAGCCAAAGAGATCGCCCGTCAATTGCGTTTGCGGGATATGGGCGGAATTATAGTGGTCGATTTTATCGATATGAAGAATCCGGAAAACCGGAAACTCATTTACAAAGTCATGAAGGATGAGTTGGCTTCCGATAAAGCCAAATCCACTGTATTACCTCTTTCCAAGTTTGGTTTGATGCAGATCACTCGGGAACGGGTGCGGCCACAGGTAAACATTGCCACTCTTGAAGTATGCCCTGCCTGCAACGGAACGGGTAAGATTACAGCCTCCATCCTGGTATCAGACCAGATTGAAAAAATGATGGAACACCTCATGCTGAAACAAAATGAAACCAAACTGGTGCTTGCTGTTCATCCTTATGTTCACGCCTATTTTACACAAGGATTTATTTCGAAGCGCCTTAAATGGTTAATGCGTTATAAGCGCTGGGTACACATCGAGAAAGATACTTCTATGGGAGTTACCGAATTTAAATTCCTTAACCGCGAAGGTGAAGAAATTCAATTAACTGCCTGATGTTAATATTACCTGTCACAGAAAGCCCCGGAACCGGGGCTTTTTAATTTTCTCCCGTTCCGCTGATATGATCCCGGGGTTGCCGGATAAACGGTGACGATTGTTGGTGTAAAAGAATTGCTTTACGCGATAATACCAGCGCAACCAGCAATGACAGAAATGCCCCAATCCAAATACCCGGTATAAATGAAATGAATAAAAAATAATCGTACAGGCCATGAAATCCGGTAGCCACCAGTAACGCAAACACGGCATAAAGTAATTCCTTCCGGTGAGTAAATTTGGCTTTGCCAAGGTAATAACCCATAAGTACGGCAAATGTGCCATGCGCTGGAACTGCAGTAAACATGCGCACAATTCCGGTGCTTACACCGTATTGAAAAACATAGAGAATATTTTCAAGTGTGGCGAACCCCATTCCCACCATGATAGCATACACAATTCCATCAAAAGGCTCATTAAAGTTTTTGTTGTTGTATAATATAAATCGGATGAAAATAAACTTACTTAACTCTTCAACAAATGCTACCTTAAAAAAAGCATTCGCAAACTGATGAATGACATCATCATCATGCAAGGCAAGAATCAAATCCAGCGGCCAGCTTATGGAAAGGGTGAGAAATACGCTGAAGACACCGTACAAAAAACTGATCAATAAAAGTTTCAGGGGTTCGCGCTCATGCTTATCCTTCAGGTAGATGTAAAGAATAATAGCTGCACCAGGTGCCAGGGCCAGGGCCAACAAAATCAAAATATCCATATCGAATTAAATGAATTGTTCCGATGTGAGCTCAATGCCCTGGAAAATTGCATATCTAAGAAAAATCCGGATCCATGTATTTTACTCCAGCACTTTCTCTACTTCATCCAATTTGCCAGTAGTATATTTTCCACTGGTGGCATAAATAATTTTCCCATCCTTGTCAAGCACAAAGAAGTACGGAATATCCTTCTTCTCGAAATCAAGTGCTTCCTTATACGGTTTTAAATCTCCTTTATAAAACAGAATGTATGGTAATAGTTGCGGGTCAACATTTTTAATTGCTTTACGCTTTGCCGTACCGGTTGCTGCTGCATTGACACCGGTAAACATGGGTACAAAATAGACGTTTACATCGTAACCAAAATCTTCAAACAAGCCTTTATTTTTTTGGATGAATTTTTCGAAAACAGGCTGGAACCAGCTGTTCAGTTCGTCTTCCGACTTTTTGGAATACGCCAATCCCAACAATGTGTATTTTCCCTTCACATCAACCGGAAGCTTTACTACCTTATCTTCTACCGTTTCCGCATCCATATCGGGAAACGATTTTCCGATAACTTGTGAATACGCTATACCTGCACACATAAGCCAGACAAATACAAATCCAATCGCTTTCATATAGGTAAGATAATGAAACTTATTTTAATTTAATTCCTACTGTCTTGTTCTGATCATGAAGGGGCCTTTCATTTAATTTGAAAAATTTCCCGTGATTTTTCAAACTAGTTGATTTGCGCAATTTCGTTTGCACGTTTATGCTCGCTTATATAAGGCTCTACTTCAAAAGTAATCTTGAATGTATCGCTAAAGCAACGATTAATTCTTATTCGTTGACCGGGAATGGAATTAAGGACACTACATTAACGTGATTGCAAAAAAAGAGGCTGCCTTTCAGCAGCCTCAAAATTGAATCATAACCTGGCGTCAGGAATTTTTTAATTTTATTGAGCAGCCTACTGCTTTTGTTCTTACAGTCGGAACTTCCTTCGAGGCAAGCAAAGCTTCAACTGCATCTTCAACGTATTTTTTTCTTGCCCCGGAAGCATCACGCGCACTATCATCAATTGTACCGATGTAGGCAACAGTAAATTTTCCTCCGTTGTTCTTCAATACAAAAACATGAGGTGTATTTGTTGCCCCAAATGCACGTACTACCTGCTGGGTTTCATCCATCAGATAAGGAAACTCATATTTTTTCCTCTCAGCTAGTTTGATCATTTCTTCAAACGAATCGCCCGGGGACTGAGCGGGATCATTGGGCTGAATAGCAATGACCGGAAATCCCTTGGGTGCATATTTCTTATTAAGAGCTATGATTCGCTCATTGTAGGCCTTTGAATAGGGACATGTATTGCAATCGAAAATGACTATTGCTCCCTTACTGTCCTTATAATCCGACAAACCAACCATTTTACCGGTTACGTTTTTCAACCTGAAGTCGGCAACTTCATCGCCAATGTCGTAACCACTCTTTACCGGGCTGGCGGCCGTTAACAAAAGGCAGGCCATCATAATCAGAACTAATCGTATCATAGAGATAGGGTTTTAGTTTATAAAATTTCTGCAATTAATGCTTCAAGTTCACCTTCATGCAATTCGCGTTCAACAAATTTTCGCTGACCGGTCTTACTGTTGATAATAATGGTGGCCGGAAGTGCCCCCGACCAGTTTTTTTCAATCTGGTTGATCCACATATTGGGATTGCGTTCGTCCAGGATAAGCACTTTCGACTTAATTTTCCTCCGGTCGATAAACCGGTATACCTTTTCCGGATTCGGATCCAAATCGAGGTCCATACTTACCAATGTGACCTCCACATCGCTGCGTTCGCTGTTCAGCTTTTCAAACAAAGGAATTTCCTTAATGCATGGAGCACACCAGGTAGCCCAGAAATTAATCACCTTGATCCGATCTGATTTTGCATGCAGATGATCCTGAAGCTGCTTCAGCTTAATGATTTCGGTCTGCTCCTGGGCATAAAGAGCAACGGAAAAAAATAGTGATAAAAAGAGTAAAAATGGTCTCATGGTGTATTTAACCTGTTCTATGCAAAACATGTTCCGAATTGTCCCAAGAACTCCAGGTTTATAACGCTGCCGCTAAATCCAAAATAGCTAAAATTCAAGCACTTATAGAGCATGAAAAATTCGAGCTAAAGTATTCCACAAATTACGCCAGTTATCCACATTATGGTAATGTGAAGACATAAAGGGCTGATTTACAAACCTTTACCACCTTAAAAATCAATCGATTCTTTGTGGACAACTTTTCAGGTTGGACCTGAGGACAGCTTAAGGCATACTATTTATAAAGCTCAGATATTCAGATTTATAGCACAGGATTTTGAATGATTTCGTTTTTTTGAGCCATGGATAAGAAACAAAATCGCGTCTGTAATCTGCTGGGAATTGAGTATCCAATAATCCAGGGTGGAATGGTTTGGTGCAGTGGATGGCGGCTGGCGGCTGCCGTTAGCAATGCCGGAGGATTAGGGTTAATCGGGGCGGGGTCTATGTATCCAACCGTACTGGAAGAACATATCCGGAAAGCAAAGGCCGCTACAACAAAACCCTTCGGGGTAAATGTTCCATTACTTTACCCGGATATCGATAAGCTCATGGCGATTATCGAACGAGAGCAGATAAAAATTGTATTTACTTCTGCCGGCAACCCCGCAACCTGGACTTCATTTTTAAAAGACAGGGGAATTACGGTTGTTCATGTAGTATCCAGTGTCAAGTTTGCCAAGAAAGCAGAACAAGCTGGTGCCGATGCCGTAGTTGCAGAAGGATTTGAAGCTGGTGGTCATAACGGACGGGAAGAAACAACTTCTCTTGTCCTAATTCCGCTGGTACGTGAGGCCATACGGGTGCCCTTGATTGCTGCCGGTGGATTTGCCTCTGGTCGCACCATGTTGGCTGCTGAAATCCTGGGCGCAGATGGTGTACAATTCGGTAGCCGGTTTGCCGCAAGCGCTGAATCATCCGCTCACGAGAACTTTAAACAGGAAATCCTAAAAGCGGGGGAAGGCGACACAATGCTTACCCTGAAGCAACTAACTCCGGTGAGGTTGATAAGAAATAAATTTTTTCAACAGGTTGAAGAAGCTGAGAAAAGAGGAGCCGGTAAAGACGAATTAAAGCAATTACTTGGACGGGGCCGTGCCAAGCAGGGGATCTTTGAAGGTGATCTTATGGAAGGTGAACTTGAAATCGGCCAGGTGGCCGCGGCCATTAACTCCATCAAACCTGCTGGAGATATCGTCCAGGAAATATGGCAGGAATACCTGAGTATAAAGAAAGAATTTTGTTCCACTAAATAGCATGGGATGCAGTTTCTTAAAATCAAAGAAACCTGTTTGTACATCAAAAACCTGGAACGGGCCCGTGCTTTCTATGAAGAAGTTCTTGAGTTGCCCTTAATCAGTTACGTACCCGGAAAACATATGTTCTTTGCAGCGGGTTCTTCCGTTCTGCTGTTGTTCAACCCGGATGATTCCAAAGAAAAGGTTAGCCCTCCACCACATTACGGTGGAGGTAAGCAACATTTTGCATTTGAAGTCCCTTCCGATCAATACAGTCAGGCAAAAGAATGGATCCTATCGAAAGGAATTGACATTGTTGAAGAAGTAACCTGGGTAAGCGGACGGAAGTCGTTTTACTTTGAAGATCCGGAAGGTAATGTTCTGGAAATAGTACCAGACCAGGGTATCTGGCCGGGTTGATCAGCGTGATTGTTTGATGAATTTTGCCGGGCGAGTCTCCTGCTGAGTATTTTCAATGGTGCCTTGCTCCTGAACCTGTTTGTATACATTTACAAACCATTCAATGTACTCCGCATAAAGAATACATTGATCCAATATTTTTCCATCAATTAACAACTTAATTCGCTCGGGGTAGTTCGGTGAGGATTTAAGAAAAACCTGCTGATCAGATGGAAGATCGTGAATTCGAATAAAACTGATTCCCCTGTAAAAAGTAGCTGGTGCTTTCATTGAGCCTTAATAACGTTGTAATTTAATAAGTAACCCATATTTGTTCGTACGGGTGTACATCAATAAAACATAAATGATTTACTTCGGAAAAAATTTGAATATTTTTTAACAGCCTGTTCAGCATGCAGGGATTCTTTGATACCCCGATCGAATACTTAAAAGGCGTTGGTCCGCAACGGGCGTCCTTACTGAATAAGGAACTCGGAATATTCACATTTGGTGATCTCATACAGCACTATCCGTTCCGGTACGAAGACCGCACTAAGTTTTACCGGATTCAAGAACTGAACGATGAAATGCAATACGTTCAGTTAAAAGGAATCATTACCCGGAAATCATTGATTGGTACAGGTTCCAAAAAAAGGCTTGTTGCTATTCTTTCTGACTCAACAGGCACGGTTGAATTGGTGTGGTTTAAGGGAATAAAATGGATCCAGGAAAAAATAGCAATCGGCACTGAATACGTTGCCTTTGGAAAACCTGCCCTATTCAATAATAAATTCTCCATTGCGCACCCGGAATTGGAGGCTTTTACAACTAAGCATGAACAGGGCGGCTATCTTCAACCCGTCTATTCCATCACTGAAAAACTCCGAAACCGTTTTCTTGAAAGTAAAATCATCTCACGGCTTCAGCATGAGCTGCTGATTCTTGCCGAACCTAAAATTCATGAAACATTACCCGAAAAGGTGATCAGGCAATACAAATTGCTCGACAAGAAAACCGCCATTATCAATATCCATTTCCCAAAGAGCCTGCAGTTACTAAATGAATCTCTACACCGTTTAAAATTTGAAGAACTGTTTTACATACAACTCAGGTTACTTAAGCTTAAGCTCGTTCGTAAAGAAAAATACCGGGGAAAAATCTTCAATGACGCAAACCTGGTAACTGAATTCTACAATTCGTTTTTGCCCTTTCCTCTCACCCAGGCGCAAAAACGCGTAATTAAAGAAATCTATGCTGACATGCGATCCGGGCAGCAGATGAACCGACTGTTGCAAGGTGATGTAGGCAGCGGTAAAACGATAGTGTCTTTTGTTTGCATGCTGATCGCCATCGGGGGGAATACTCAGTGCGCTTTAATGGCGCCCACTGAAATTCTTGCGCAGCAACATTACAAAAACCTGAGCCGGTTAGCTGATCAAATGCATATTACCATGGCGCTGTTAACAGGCTCAACAAAACGATCGGAAAGAACTTCTATTCATGAAGGGCTTAGAAACGGTTCATTAAAAATTCTGATCGGAACACATGCATTACTCGAAGAAGAAGTTCAATTTAATAACCTGGGTTTAGCGATTATTGATGAACAGCATCGGTTTGGTGTAGCCCAGCGCTCGAAACTTTGGAGCAAGAATACGGATACCTTTCCCCATGTGTTGGTTATGACGGCTACTCCAATTCCACGCACATTGGCCATGACACTTTATGGTGACCTGGATGTTTCTGTTATTGACGAACTTCCGGCCGGAAGAAAACCTATAAAGACCATTCATAAGTTTGATTCACACAGGCTCGAAGTAAATGGTTTTTTGAAGAGCCAGATCGATTCAGGCAGGCAGGTTTACATCGTCTATCCACTTATCGAAGAATCAGAAAAGCTGGATCTTAAACACCTTATGGACGGCTATGAGAGTACGTGCAGGGCTTTCCCGGATGCGGCCATTAGTATTGTTCACGGCAAAATGAAACCGGATGCAAAAGAATTTGAAATGGCACGATTTGTTAAAGGTGAAACACAAATCATGGTAGCTACTACCGTAATTGAAGTGGGGGTAGATGTACCCAATGCCTCTGTTATGGTGATCGAGAATG
The DNA here is from genome assembly GCA_025455225.1 of Cyclobacteriaceae bacterium. Lineage (GTDB taxonomy): Bacteria > Bacteroidota > Bacteroidia > Cytophagales > Cyclobacteriaceae > UBA2336. The sequence continues at coordinate 9,665 of JALOMY010000055.1, forward strand.
CCGAACGATTCGGCCTTTCTCAATTGCACCAGCTTCGCGGACGTGTTGGCCGGGGTGCTGAGCAATCGTATTGCATTTTGATGACCAGCTATAAGCTTTCGGCAGATTCCAAAAAAAGAATTCAAACTATGGTTCGTACCAATAATGGTTTTGAAATTGCTGAAACCGATCTTCAGCTTCGTGGGCCGGGCGACTTAATGGGAACACAACAAAGCGGAGTACTGGATTTGCTGATTGCCGATTTGGGCAAAGATTCACAACTATTACAACAAGCTCGCGATACGGCCGGCAAAATCCTGGAACAGGACCCTCTTCTTGAGCATGCAGAAAATCAAATTATTGCTCAGCAAATTCAACGAATGAAAAAATCAACTATCAACTGGAGCAGGATTAGTTAAAATCCTTACACCTCTTGAACGAGTGCATGTCCATTACTAGTCTTTATGAAATATCATTAAAAGGAAACCAATAAATCAATTACTCTTCTATAGATTTGATCCGGATAAAGCAGTTAATACGTATGAAAACCAGTCCAGATCCAGGCACTCTTCCAGAATTCTACAAAGGTTACGTTAACCGGGTTGCTCACCTTGATGTTTTAGAGGCGCTTCGGAATTCGGGACAGGATTCTTATAATTTCTATCGAACCATCCCAGAAGAACTGGGCGCCTACCGCTATGCTTCCGGAAAATGGAGTATAAAAGAATTGATTAATCACATAATCGATGGTGAACGGATTTTCGCCTACCGTGCGCTACGCTTTTCACGGTTTGATGAAACACCATTATCCGGCTTTGACGAAAACCTGTATGCTCCACGCGCCAATGCGCATGCCCGCACCTTGCTTCAACTCGCAGAAGAATTGAAAAATCTTCGAATATCAACCGTGGATTTGTTTTCAGGCTTTACCAGCGAAATGCTTCAATCAACAGGAATGGCCAATAATAATCTTATATCCGTGGTTAATATTGGGTATGTTATTGCCGGGCATGAAATGCACCACCGATCTATTGTGCAGGAACGATATCTGAAAGCATGAATCGGATTTTATTCTTAGTGGTTTTAACAATAGTTTATGGATGCTCTTCTGTTTCACGGCAAAAGCTCACTAAAACGCTTCGCGAAACCGAAACCCAGTTTCAGGATCATACCGGATTTGTATTGTATGATATTAAGCGAAAAAAAACCGTGTATTCATTCAATGGTGAAAAGTATTTCATCCCGGCATCCAACACGAAAATTTTCACCTTTTACACATCACTCTCAATTCTCGGTGATTCCATTCCAGGCTTATATTACCTTGAACGTGGAGACTCATTACTTTTCTGGGGCACGGGAGATCCCTCTCTTCTGTACGAACCTGTTCAGTCCAGCCGTGTATTAAAATTCCTGAACAACTTTAGCGGATCCTTGTATTTTTCCAACTCGAACTTCGAAACCACACCGTTAGGACCCGGTTGGGCGTGGAGCGATTACCTCTAT
>JALOMY010000304.1 GCA_025455225.1 Cyclobacteriaceae bacterium
ACTTAATAAGTAATAAATTCGACCCTCAATTCGATCCATTATGTTAAGAAGAATCCTGATTGTTCTCGGAGCACTTGTTTTAATATTGGCAGCAGTTGGTGCCGTGGTTTATTTTGTTTACCTGAAACCCACACCACTTCCAATCTCTGCAGAAGATCGTGCACAAATCAACCTTATGCCTTTACCTGCGCAACTTAAATTAACCGGTGACCGGTTAATTCTGACGGAACAATTTGGCGTTATTATTCAAGGACCTGAAGACAAGGCAGTGGATTATGCCCTGGAACGATTCCGAAAGCGAATAAGTGATTATACGGGCATAACAATCGCAAAGGAAGGTGTCGGGTTATTAATTACTTATGATTCAACCATACATCCGGTTCAGCCGGTTGCTGTTAATGAATCCTATGAATTGGAAATTACATCCAGAAACATTCACTTAAAAGCAGTTAGTGCATATGGCATTCTGCGGGGAATGGAATCGGTACTTCAACTTATCAAACAAGAGAATGATTCATTCTATTGGCCTTCGCCAAAGAAGCAATACTGAGAAATCTTGATGCCATGGCCGCTTTGAAGATGAATGTTCTTCACTGGCATCTCAGCGAATACCAGGCCTTTCGTGTTGAATCAAGGGTGTTTCCTAAGCTTCATGAGTTGGGTTCGAATGGACAGTATTATACGCAGGATGAAATCCGTGATATTGTTGAACACGCCCGCTTACTCGGTATTCGTATTGTGCCTGAATTTGATATGCCCGGGCATACCAGCAGTTTCCTGGTGGGTTATCCGGAGCTTGCAGCCGCTCCCGGTCCTTACCAGTTAGCAACTTCATTCGGTGTATTTACTCCGGTGATGGATCCTACCCGAGAAGAGGTTTATGACTTTATCGACCGCTTCATTAGTGAGATGGTTTCCCTGTTCCCGGATTCTTATTACCACATTGGTGGCGATGAGGTGAGTTATACAGACTGGGAAAAGAGTGAATCAATTCAGGCATTTATGAAGAAAAATAACATTGCCGACAGTCATGCCCTGCAAGCTTACTTCAATGAACGACTTGAAAAAATTTTAAAGAAACACAACCGGAAAATGATTGGCTGGGATGAGATTCTGAACCCGAATCTTAGTCAATCGGTAGTGGTTCAAAGTTGGCGTTCACACAAATCATTATTTGGTGCCGTTCAACAAGGAAGCCAGGCTATTCTTTCTGCCGGGTATTACCTGGATCACAAACTGCCTGCGTCACAGCATTACCAGGTTGATCCGGAAATCCTAAAGGGTGGAGTCACCATCGAACCCGATTCCATGAACTGGAAACAATATGATCTTACAATGAAAGTTTCAGATAATGTAATCAACACCTCCCTGGTACTTTATGGAACTGCCGATAACCTGAGAGGTTTATTTTATCTGATGGAGAATGTAACTTCTTTTGAAACAGCAGAACTGAAAGACAATCAGTTGACATTTTCATTCCAATCCGATTTTGGAACGATTGACCTGAAGTCGGAGTTTCAGGGCGATTCCATTTCCGGAACCATGTCATTAGGATTGTTGAGTTTTCCTTTTAAAGGATACCGTACCGGTGGAAATGATATGCCGGGCACCAACCCCCCGAAGGTTGAAAAGATTAAGCCACTAACCGAAAGCGAAAAGAAACTCATTCTTGGCGGTGAAGCCGCTTTATGGACGGAAGCCATTTCTGCCGATAATGTCGATTCACGAATCTGGCCCCGCACAGCTGCCATCGCAGAAAAATGGTGGTCACCAGCTGAACTTTCACGAGATGTAGCCGATATGTACCGGAGGCTTGAGTGGGTGTCTTATCAACTTGAAAAATTGGGTACTCAACATAAGACCTCACAGGCACGAATCATTCATGACCTTGCGCAGGGTAAAGATGAAAAACCAATTATTACCCTGATTGAGGTTCTTGAAGAAGTTAAGTACTACGAACGATTAGTGTTGGATATGACTACTTCTACACCTATGAATGAAGTAGTGGATGCTGCCTTCCCTGAAAGTATGGTAGCTATGAAATTCAGTAATCTGACAGATGCATTTCTTGCCGATCCTGATCATCAGCTTCATGAAGAAGCGATTCGCACCTGGTTAATCCGGTGGCGCGATAATCATGAACTTTTTAAGGAAGTAGCTGTCGGCAATACCCGGTTGGAAAAGGTGCTTCAAACCAGTGAAGAATTAAGCGCTATGGCTGGTGCTGCACTTCAGGCTGTCGATGTACTGACCGGTGAGGCTGAAAAGGAATCCGTTAGCAAGGTTGAATTACAAAATGAATTCAAACAGATACAACCAAGCCGGGCATTGGTACTGATTGGGGTTAGGAGTCCTCTTCAAAAACTTATTGATGCTATTCCTGAGTAGTGTCAACGGTTGTTACCTGCTTCTACACTCTGGTTCCATTCATATACTTTGTCTGCTATTTCAATCAGCAGATTAGGATTTTTCTCAAGGGCATTGCCGATTACAATCATATCGGCACCTGCTTCAAGGGCTGTGCGTGCTTTTTGTGCTGTATTGATTCCGCCTCCTACAATCAGCGGAACGCGAACAGCTTTGCGTACGGCACTGATCATGCGTGCACTAATTTCTTTTTCGGCACCACTTCCTGCATCGAGATACATTAGTTGTAGACCCAACATTTCACCGGCCATCGCAGTGCAAGCCGCTAACGAAGATTTGTCATCAGGGATGGGTGTAGTGTTGCTGATGTAGGCAACCGAAGTAGTTCGGCCTGAACCGATCAGCATATAACCGGTTGGAATTACTTCCAGTCGGGTGTTACGGATTATGGGTGCAGCGACAACGTGTTGCCCAATCAACAATTCGGGGTTACGACCTGAAATAAGGGATAAAAAAAGTATGGCATCGGCTGATGGATCAATCTGTATGGAATTGCCGGGGAATAAAATTACAGGAATGGAAACCTGTTCTTTGATCGTTTGAACAATTTCAGAGAGATTGGTTGTGGTAACCAAACTTCCTCCAACAAAAAAATAGTCCACGCAGTTTTCGCTGGCCAGGTTGATTAAGTGATGAAGCTGAGCCACATCGGTAACTTTATCGGGATCAATTAAGACCGCGATGGATTTCTTGCCCTGAACCTGTTTCTCCTTTAATGAATTAAGATTGTTCATCGGTTTTATTCTGGCTCTGTGATTCGATGTAATCAACCAGTTTTTCTTTGGCCAGGCTGAGAAGCACCACCATGGCCTGGCTGGCAAGCGCAGTACCTATTTTCGTAAAGGCTGCCATTACAGGCGATGGGGCAGAATCCTGTTCAGGTTGTTCGTAGACTGTTTCCTGTGTCTCGCCTTTTGCTTTTGATTTACGCCTGGTTTTGTTTTTCCTTGATGACGAAATACCGCGCACCAGTAAAAATGTAAGCGCCAATGCTCCGCCAATAAGAAGTGCATTGGTCACAATCTTTCCGGTTTGATCCGAGAATTCTTTTACATCATCCTCCAGTTCTTCCCGTTTCTGTGCCGCTTTATGCAACAACTGACTTTTAATCGGGTCGTCTGTCTCCAGCTTCATCGTGTTTTTGTTTATGCAGTGTTTTTTTAATTTCTTTTTCCAGAACTTCACTTAATGATTTTCGGAAGACCACAATCAGAATAATTAAAAACAGGTAGGCACCTCCGACTATGGCAAATCCGCCATAAACACCAACGTAATCTGCTAAAATATATGCGAGTGAAAAACTGAAAAAGAGGATACACAATGTTAGGAAAAGCGCAAGAATCAAGACGAGTGCCATTCGGGTGATGATCCTGGCCAGATCATCTTTCAACTCATATTTTACCAGCTCAATCCGGGTTTCAATGTATTCATTGAGGTGGTTGAGCAGGCCGTCCAGTTTGAAGAATTTCAGTAAGGTTTCTTTCAGCATAATCCGTTAGTACAATATAGCAGGCAAAGTTCGCAAATTGATGGTATTGCCAAAAAGAATGCTATTTGATCTCAAAAGAGGTGATTTCACGGATTTCTACCACCT
>JALOMY010000002.1 GCA_025455225.1 Cyclobacteriaceae bacterium
GGGGCTGAAATAAAGGGTACCGGGCGCTCCTTCAACCGCCTCCAACTTGATATCGTATTTTTCTTCGAGGGGCTTATCCAGTTTGTGGGTGTGCTGGAATTCGGCTTTGGTGATCTGAAAATCCTTACCGGTTTGAAATGACTTCAGGTATTCCGATTCGCCCAGTGTCAGGAATGAATTGCGCGATTTTCTTCCGTAGTATCCATCGCTTGTAATCTTAAGCTCCCCGGTAAATTCACCATTGGATGATAAGGTTAATTTGGATGCTCCGCCTGTTCTTGATTTGGGCGCTACCAAATCAACCCACCCCGGGTTTTGATTTGAGATGGCATAGCCACGACCATTGAGGCAGCGCTCAGGTAAAATGCCAATAGGCAATAACCGATCGGTTGCATCCAGTAATATTTTTTTATCATTAAAAATGGCCATACAAATTACGTAGTTGAACTGTGAGGATAAGGCCATATTTTCCCTGACAAATCCATTGCTTCGTGTACTGAGAATTACCGGGCTTGCATTAATGCCTGCTTTCTGCAACATGGACGTCAGCATAAGATTGATATGTGCTGAATTTCCCTTCTTATTTTCAAGGGCATCTTTCAGGCTAACATCCGAGACAAATTTGCGATTGGAACCATCCCATTCCAGATTTGATTTAACATAACTGTAGATTGCTGAAATTTTCTCTTCTGGTGTGGACAAACCAGCAGTAACCTCATCGGTAGTCTTTTTCAGAAATCCCGAACCGCTTACTACATCACCGAAGTAGGGGCTTTCGAGGAAACTTTTGTTCAGATCCTGCCAGGTGCCTACAATGTTTTCTATCGGGCGGTTTGGCAATTTATAGTAGGTTAGTTCAAAATTGATTTTAGACAGATAATCATGACTTGAAGTCATGAAAGGTTCCTCACGAAAAGCAGGAGCATCTTTAGCTACCCACCGGTATTGCATCTCTTTATATTCAATTTTGTCTGATTGATACTGAGTCGAAGATACTTTAGTTCTTGGGTCAGTTGATCGCTCTTTGGAATTAATAAGTATACTTTTTGGAGCCTCCTTTGTTTCATTAATATACAATCCAACGTAACCCTGCATATATTTATCGTAATTAAAGTATTCAGGAATATAGGCGCGATACTCACTCCAGGCTACCGGAATGGTGGATTGAAATTCCCAATCCCTGAAATAACTCAGGAAGTCAGAAATTACTTTGTAATTCACTTCAATAACAGAGCCCTCTTTAACATTCGGGGCGGTGAACTTGATGATATCGGTATTCTGATCATACTTTTCTGTAAAAATCCCATCTGATTTCAGTTTCGTCTCAACTACTTTACCGTTTTCGAAATTGTAGGTTATTACCTTGAGCCCGGTTAGTTTCTCTTTTCCAGAACTGTTGTGATAAAGAGGCACTTCAAAGTCGGCAAAGGAGTATCCGTCTTTCTTAAGAATTTTAATTCGGGTGGTACGTTCAAAATGAAGCTGAAACCAGGAATCAGCCGAGCTATAAACCACTTCCGATACGCCATAATCAAACAATACGGCAGCCGTTGCAGAGGAGTCATTCGGAAAGGAAGTCATCTTAACTTCATCAAGAGAAACATCGCCAAATTTTACCGGGGGTTTTTGAGCGTAAACAAGGGAAGCGGCAGTAACAAGAATACATGCCCAGAGGGATCGAATCATAGGTACTTTAAGTTTAGGTCCTATTAATATCTTAAAAAAACTTTAATAAGAACAGTGGGTAAGATCTTCATGTACCATTTCTGTTAATTTTGTTTCATATTCTGTAATGGCAAAATCAAAAACATTATTCTACTGCCAGAACTGTGGACTTGAGTCGGCTAAGTGGATGGGCAAATGTCCATCGTGCCAGCAATGGAATACGTTTGTAGAAGAAGTGGTACAAAAGGAACCTCCGGTTAAGACTGACTGGCGGCAGGATCAGGATCGTAAGCACCGCAATAAACCTCATACGCTTCATGAAATTGAATCTGGTTCAGAGATCCGGATATTAACTACCGACCAGGAGTTGAACCGTGTATTAGGCGGAGGTATTGTTCCCGGTTCGTTGATTTTAATTGGTGGTGAACCAGGTATTGGCAAGTCCACGTTGATGCTGCAGCTGGCCTTATCGCTGAAGCAATTCAAAGTACTTTATGTTTCCGGTGAGGAGAGCGATCAACAGATCAAGATGCGGGCCGACCGGTTACAGCAAGCGGCTAATGAAAACTGCTACATCTTTACAGAGACCAATACACAGAATATTTTTCAGGGCATCAAAGAATTGCAACCCGATCTGGTCATTATCGATTCCATTCAAACCTTGCATTCGGAATTACTTGACTCCACACCCGGAAGCATAGGCCAGGTACGTCAGTGTGCCGGTGAATTGATGAAGTTCGCCAAGGAAACCAATACACCTGTTTTTCTGGTCGGGCATATTACCAAAGATGGAATGCTGGCCGGCCCTAAAGTGCTCGAACACATGGTAGACACGGTTTTGCAGTTTGAAGGCGACCGTCATTTGGCCTACCGGATTCTTCGCACCACCAAGAACCGGTTTGGTTCAACCAGTGAAATTGGCATTTATGAAATGCTGGGAAGTGGTTTGCGGGAGGTCTCCAATCCATCTGAGATTTTAATTTCACAGAAGGACAGCGCACTTAGCGGAGCCACAATTGGTGCGACAATGGAAGGCAACCGCCCGCTGTTGATTGAGATTCAATCCCTGGTGAGCCCGGCTTCATATGGCACACCCCAGCGTACACCAACCGGTTTCGATCAGAAGCGGCTCAACATGTTGCTGGCCGTGTTGGAGAAGCGATGCGGTTTCAGGATGGGGCAGCACGATGTGTTTGTAAATATGGCGGGTGGCATTCGCGTTGAGGATCCTGCTATTGATCTGGCGTTGTGCGTATCCATTGTTTCTTCGCTGGAAGAGCTTCCTGTATCTGAAAAAATTTGTTTTGCTGCTGAAGTGGGATTGGGTGGTGAATTGCGTGCCGTGAACCGGATCGATCAACGGATTTCGGAAGCCGAGAAACTGGGGTTCACGGAAATTTATATTTCAAAATTCGGTCAAAAATCGATCGACAAAAAACATATGAAAATTAAAGTTAAATCGTTCGGAAAATTAACCGAGGTTTTTTCGGATTTGTTTGGCTGATGATGACTACCGTTTAATCTTTGCACGCCTGAATTTCTATGGAAGAATTTTTCACGCATACGCTCGGTTGGCCTGAGAACCTGTTCAGCTATTTCATACTACCTGTGTTGATTTTTCTTGCACGTATCATGGATGTTTCGATCAACACCATCCGAATTATTTATGTGCTGGGCGGCAGACGATTAACCGCCACAATGCTGGGTTTCTTTGAATCGTTTATCTGGCTGATGGCAATCCGCCAGATTTTTGAGCATCTTGATAACTGGGTTTGTTATATAGCCTACCCGGGAGGCTTTGCTACCGGTATTCTGGTCGGCATGATAATCGAAGAAAGGATTGCCTACGGCAAAGTGATCGTTCGGATCATTACCCGAAAAGATGTGTCGCTGTTGATTGCCTTTCTTGAGCAGAATAGGTTTCGATACACACGGGTTGATACAATAGGTTCTGAAGGTGCAGAAAATCTGGTGTTTACAGTTCTTCCACGCGAAAACCTGGAAATGCTGCTTTCCAACATGAAGGAAATTGTGCCCACAGCTTTCTATACAGTTGAAAAAGTAAACAGAGCGGCTGAGAGCGGCACGGTAGTTCAGGAAAGTGCCCGCTGGAGTATAGCGGGTTGGCTGCGGGGTGTGCGAAAAGATTAAGCGCCTCTTCCTTGCAGGCCACCGGTGTGCAGGATCAGGATTTTTGAATTCATTCTGAAATCACCGTTTCTAACCATTTGATATACACCATAGACAACCTTGGCAGTATACACGAAATCTAAAGGCAGTGCATGCAATTGCTCAACTTGTTTAATGAAACTCAGTAGTTCATTCGTTGTTTTTGCATACCCTCCGAAATGATATCCGGTCACCAATCGCCAGTTGTTTTTATCAGGATAAACATACTTGCGAATTTCGTCAGCGAGATAGTCTACGCCCTTTAAAACTGGAAATCCAAATATTTGAATCCGATCAGGTAATCCATTGATTAATCCAGCAAGCGTTCCACCCGTGCCAACGGCACAGCAGAGGTAATCAAAATCATCACCGAGTGATTGGGCAAATTCTTCTACACCCCGTACTGCAAGTTCATCGGTGCCGCCTTCAGGAATCCTGTAAAAATCACCAAACTGATTGTATAGTTCATTTATAAATTGTTCTTCATGTTTATGACGGTACGAATCACGCGTTATATAATGAAGTTTCATTCCACATTCTGCAGCAAAATGTAAAGTGGCATTCAGGGGAAGTGTTTCTTCACCTCGTATTATGCCGATGGATTGAAACCCAAGTTCTTTGGCTGCCGCTGCCGTAGCGTAAATGTGATTGGAGTAAGCGCCACCGAAAGTGAGCAGGGTTTTTTGTTTTTGGAGGAGGGCTTCTTCAAGATTGTATTTCAGTTTCCACCATTTGTTTCCGGATGCATATGGATGGTTAAGATCTTCGCGCTTGATCAACACCCGAACACCGGATTGCTCAAACAACGGATCATGTAATTCCTGGACGGGCGTTGGTGTATACGCTAACAAAGCCTGACAACTTATGTCCTGCAAGGTATCACGGATTTCTACCTTCCTGAAAGTAGACTACATTTAAAAATTGATACAGAGGAAATTATTTCTCAACAACCTGGTTAAAGAGGATGGAAGAATATTTCAAAGGCAGAGGGTCACAAATCAAGACCGTAAACCGGTTTTTAAAAGCCCATTATGTGACGGACCATATCGAGGGCCTGGATGAGCCATTGCTTTCGCTTCCAACCACACAACTATTTTATGAACATCCTAAAAAAGTAGTAAACAAAGTTACCAGTCCTGACTTAGGCATGATGTATTCACTCAACCCGTACCAGGGTTGTGAACACGGATGTATTTATTGCTACGCACGAAATACACACGAGTATTACGGTTTCAGTGCCGGCCTTGATTTTGAGAGTAAAATCATGGTGAAGAAAAACGCTCCTCAGTTACTGGAGAAATTTTTACTTCACCCGGAATGGCAGGCAACACCTATTGCTTTTTCAGGTAATACGGATTGCTACCAGCCGCTGGAGCGTGAGATGAAAATTACCCGGTCCTTGCTTGCCGTAATGGCACGTTACCGGCATCCGGTGGGCATCATCACCAAGAACAGCCTGATACTTCGCGATCTGGATATTCTTTCCGATCTGGCCCATGACAACCTGGTGCATGTATACATTTCAATTACTACGCTCGATGAAGAATTGCGCAGAATTATGGAGCCCCGCACAGCCAGTGCCGGCAAGCGGTTGAAAACAGTTGAGGCGTTAGCCAGGGCCGGTGTGCCGGTTGGTATTATGAATGCCCCGATAATTCCAGGACTGAATCATCACGAAATACCGGCTATTATACAGGCAGCTGCCGAACATGGAGCGCAAGCTGCGGGCATGACGGTGGTCCGGTTAAATGGAGCGATAGGGAAACTGTTTGAAGACTGGCTGCGCAAGAATTTTCCGGATCGGTTTGATAAAGTTTGGAATCAGATCTGCGCCCTGCATGGGGGCAGTGTTAATGACTCGGAATTTGGCAGACGAATGACCGGTGAAGGACAATATGCCGAAGCGATTTATCAATTATACAGTGCAGCAAAAAGAAAATATTTTGCAGGTAAAAACATGCCACCATACAACTTGAACGTATTCCGAAGAGGAGGAAACCTGAGCTTATTCTAAAGCATCTGGGCTTACAATCCAATATCCACCTGCCCCTTAAGCAGGTCTTCAAAAGTTTCGGCTTCGCGTATCAGTTTTGCTTCATTATTAATAACCAAAACTTCGGCAGGACGTAACCGTGAATTATAATTGGAGGCCATGGAATAGCAATAAGCGCCCGCATTCCGAATGGCCAGGATGTCGCCCTCCTGCACCTCATTCATTTTACGGTCTGCACCAAAAGTATCCGTTTCGCAGATGTAGCCGACAACGGTGTACATTTTCTGGGAGCCCGAAGGATTGGAAACATTTACAATATGATGATAGGCATCGTACATCATGGGGCGGATGAGGTGATTCAATCCGGAATTAACGCCAACAAATGTTACGGAAGGCGTAGGTTTAACAACGGTTGTTTTTACAAGCAAAGTACCAGCCTCACTTACAATAAATTTTCCGGGCTCAATCCAAAGTTCAAGCTTGCGTCCGTATTGACGGCAAAATTCAGCAAAAGATTGAGTAAGTTTTAACCCCAGGTCATAGATGTTGGTCACCAGATCGCCTTCCTGGTAAGCAACTTTGAATCCGCTGCCGAAATCAATAAACTTCAGATCAGGGAAATCACTTGCCAGGCCGAATAAGATTTCAGCCATCTTTAGAAACACATCTGCTTCATAAATATCAGATCCGGTATGAACATGAAGTCCGTTTACATTGATGTTATACTGACGAACAATCTCAACAATCTGGGGTAACTGGTAAATGGAGATTCCAAATTTGGAATTGCTGTGACCGGTTGAAATCTTGTAATGCCCACCTGCCATGATGTGCGGATTGAGCCGGATGCTGCACGGATAGGAGCTTCTGTATTGAGCTCCGAATTTCTTAAGAAAAGACAGGTTGTCAATATTGATGATCAGTCCGAGTTTAACAGCTTCTTCAATTTCTGAGAAGTCGGCACAATTGGGAGAGAACATAATCTCGGAAGGAGCAAAGCCGGCATGAAGCGCCAGCCGGGCTTCATGAATCGACACGGCATCGGCACCGGCACCGTGTCGTTTTAGTAATTTAAGGATGGATACATTGGAAAGGGCCTTAATGGCGTATTTCACTTTAACATCAGCACCCGAAAAAGCCATCTTCAGGCTTTTAAACTGATGAATGATTTTTTCTGCATCGTAGACGTATAAAGGGGTTCCAAACTGTTCAGCGAGATCAATAACGCTGACATTTTGAATGAAATAAGATCCATCCCGTAACTCCATGAACACTGGTTTATTAAAGGCTCAAATATACTTGCAGAATCGCACTCCTGTGTTTTGTATGCTTATTTTTGAAACATGAAATTGTTTTATCGTGAGTATGGTGAAGGCCAGCCGTTTATTATTCTTCATGGTTTAATGGGGTCATCCGATAACTGGTTACCCCAGGCGAAGATGTTTTCAGAACATTACCATGTTTTTGTTGTAGACCAGCGTAATCATGGCCAGTCGCCACACAGTGAAGAGTTCAACTATGAAGTCCTGGCAACCGATTTACTGGAATTTATTCAGGAACATGAACTAAAGAATCCTGTGCTGCTTGGTCATTCCATGGGGGGTAAAGCAGTAATGAATTTTGCCCTTCAAAACCCGGATCTTCCCGATGCATTAATTGTGGTTGATATCGCACCGAAGGCATACGAAGTCCGGCACGATTATATTGTTGAAGGGTTAAAAGCAGTTCCGATTGAGTCTATCCAAAATCGGAACGAAGCTGATGAATCGTTATCGAGGCATGTAGCTGACCCGGCAGTTCGCCAGTTCTTATTGAAAAACCTGATGCGAAAACCGGAAGGTGGCTTTGGCTGGCGGATCAACTTGCCGGTAATTGATCGTTCCATTCATGCCATTGGCAGCGGCTTATTTGCGGAAGGTAAATTCACAAAAAAAACACTCTTCATACGAGGCTTGAAGTCTGACTATATCCTGGATGAAGACCGGGCGCTTATCCATAATTATTTTTCGGCCTCTACTCTGGTGGATATGCATACAGGGCATTGGGTTCAGGCTGAAAAGCCGGCTGAATTTGTTGATGTAGTATTGAATTTTTTAAAATCCGGTTCGTGAAAAAGGGAACCCTATACCTGATTCCGAATGTCATAGCGGAAGAAACAGCGCTTGATGTAATTCCCCCATCAGTCAAGGCAGTCCTTCAGTCGCTTACTTCTTTTCTTGTAGAGGATGTACGAACTGCAAGACGTTACCTGAGCAGTTTAAAAATTTACGACCGGATTGAGGATCTTGAATTTGAGGTATTGAATAAGGATACCCGACCTGAGGCTTTAACCGAACTGATGCGTCCTTTGATGGAGGGAAAATCCATGGGTGTGATTTCGGAGTCGGGATGCCCGGGGATTGCTGATCCGGGAGCCCTGGCCGTTGCTTATGCTCATATCCGGGAGATACCGGTTGTTCCCCTGGTAGGACCTTCTTCCCTGTTGCTGGCGTTAATGGCATCAGGTATGAACGGACAGCATTTTGCTTTTCACGGCTATTTGCCAATTGAACGATCGGAAGCAATTCAGGCTATCCATCAATTTGAAAAGGAATCCCGCCTGAAAGATCAAACACAAATTTTTATTGAAACCCCGTATCGGAATAATCCGGTATTCTCGCTTTTAGTACAATCGCTTCATTCGCAAACCCGGCTATGCGTAGCCATTGATCTCACGGGCAAAAACCAGCAAATAATTTCGCGTACAGTATCGGATTGGAAAGAGCAGCAATATGATTGGCCTAAACTTCCGGCTGTTTTTCTGTTTCACAGTGCCAGATAACCCAGTGTTTTGGATTTACCTGCATTCATCTAAATTTGCCGACTTGTACCAATAGCCAAATTCAAATTAATTCATATTATGCCTTATTTATTTACCTCTGAATCTGTATCGGAAGGCCATCCGGATAAAGTAGCTGACCAGATTTCTGATGCATTGATTGATTATTTTCTGGCCTATGATCCGGATTCAAAAGTAGCTTGCGAAACACTGGTTACAACCGGGCAGGTTGTGCTGGCGGGCGAAGTAAAATCAAAGGCATACCTCGATGTTCAGGATATAGCACGCGAAGTAATCCGTAAAATCGGATATACCCGCAGTGAATATATGTTTGAAGCGAATTCCTGCGGAATATTATCAGCCATACATGAGCAGTCTCCGGATATCAACCAGGGTGTTGAACGGAAGAAGAAGGAAGACCAGGGAGCCGGTGATCAGGGTATGATGTTTGGTTATGCAACCAATGAAACCGACAATTACATGCCTCTGGCTTTGGAGGTTGCCCACTCCTTACTACGTGAGCTTGCTGTTATTCGTAAAGAAGGCAAGCAAATGACCTATCTGAGGCCCGACTCTAAATCGCAGGTAACGATTGAATATGGTGATGACAACCAACCCATACGAATAGACACAATTGTGTTGTCCACACAGCATGATGATTTTGATAAAGATGCGGCCATGCTGAAGAAGATCAAGGAAGATGTAATTGGAATACTTATTCCGCGTGTTAAGAATAAGTTGCCGAAACGTGTTCATAAACTCTTTACAAGCGACATCAAGTACCTGATTAATCCAACCGGTAAGTTTGTGATTGGCGGACCGCACGGAGATACTGGACTAACCGGACGTAAAATTATTGTGGATACGTACGGTGGCAAAGGTGCTCATGGCGGTGGTGCTTTTTCCGGAAAGGATCCCTCCAAAGTAGATCGTTCAGCAGCCTATGCTACCCGTCATATTGCTAAAAACCTGGTAGCGGCCGGAGTGTGTTCTGAAGCCCTGGTTCAGGTTGCATATGCCATAGGTGTAGCGAAACCAGTAGGATTGTATGTAAATACGTACGGAACCAGTAAGGTTAAACTGAGTGATGGTGAGATAGCGAAAAAATTAGAAAAGGTATTTGATCTTCGTCCCTACTTCATTGAATCACGATTTAATCTGCGTTCTCCAATATATGCAGAAACTGCGGCCTATGGTCATATGGGGCGCAAACCCCAGGTGGTTGAAAAAGTGTTTAATAAGGGAAAGAAAGATGAAAAGCGAGTTAAGGTGGAACTCTTTCCCTGGGAAAAACTGGATTACGTTGAACCGTTAAAGAAAGCGTTCAAGTTGAATTAAAATTAAAAGGGGCTCATTGAGCCCCTTTTAATTTCTTGAAAGGATGTTTAAACCCGGCCATTCTTAACCCGCGTCTTGAATTTTTTTAATTGATTCTTCAGAGCTTCCGTAGCCTGATCGGTTGCTGCTTCGAATGATCGGGCTTTTTCAGTTGCGAAAAGCTGGCTGCCAGGGAGGTTGAGTTTAATTTCCACCGTTTTATTTTCAACGCCTTCATTGTTAAGCCTAAGGAAAACCTCACCATCCACCATACGATCAAAAAGAAGTTCCAGTTTGTCCACCTTTCGTTGGATGAAATTGATCAGCTTCCGGTCAGCATCAAAATGGATGGATTGCACTTTAATTTTCATAACGGTTGGTTTTAATATTGAACATAATTTCGATTCGGCTGAAGCCGGCAATAAGTAATGCAGTAGAGGTTATTACATAGTAAACAGGTTTAGATGATTAATACGGTTATTATGCTTTAGGATGAGCCTGATCGTAGGCCTTTTTGATTTTTTCCATTGAGTTATGGGTATATACCTGCGTTGCAGCAAGGCTGCTGTGACCCAATAAATCTTTTACAGCATTAATTTCTGCTCCTTTATTAAGCAAATGTGTTGCATAGGTATGACGCAAGACGTGGGGACTTCTTTTTTCTGTTGATGTATTTTCATTGAGATAACGCTTGACAATCCGGTACACCATCATGGGGTAGCATGGCTCTCCTTTTTCTGTAACAAAAAGAAATCCGTGATTTTTCATTTCAACCTCCTGATTCCGAATTGATATATACTCTTTAAGTATAGGTACGATACTTCCTGGAAAAGGGATTACCCTTTCTTTATTTCTTTTGCCCAAAACTTTTAACGTGCGGGCCCTGAGATCGACCTGCACTTCTTTCAATGTAATAAGTTCCGACAAGCGCATTCCGGTTGCGTAAAACAGCTCAAGGATAAGTTTATCGCGCCATCCCTCCAACGAGTTTTCGAATTCTGCATGATCGAGCATGTTTACCATCTCCGCTTCTTTAACGAATGAAGGCAACCGTTTTTGGGTTTTGAGAACCCGTATTTTGGTCATTGGATTTTTGGCGATCACTTCTTGCCTCATTAGGAATTTGTAAAAGGTTTTTAGGCAAGCAATCTTTCTGTTGACGGATGTGGTTTTATTGCCATCATCAACCAGTTGGATTATCCACGATCGTATAATTCCGTAATCAGCAGTTTCGGGTCGGGAATCGGGAAACACTTCATTAAGAAAGGAAGTGAACTGATCCAAATCATTTTGGTAAGCAGTAACCGTGTGCCGGCTTACTCGTTTTTCGAATTGAAGGTATTTAAAGAAGGATTCAACCATCGGCATCTTCACGGGCCCGTCAATGATATTCCAATGTAAAAAAAATAATCCCCATGAAGAAAGATTCCATGGGGATTCCTGTATGAATGAATCAGATTCTGAACGAGCCGCTCAGAAGATCAGATTATGGATTTTGCAAGAATTTCTGACGCTCCCGGTAAGCAGCCCGGATAATTTCATTTCTGCGCTTAACAGAGGGTTTTTCAAATGAGGTACGGGAACGTAATTCCTTTAAAACTCCTGTTTTTTCGAACTTCTTCTTAAAGCGCTTAAGAGCCTTATCAATGGATTCGTTTTCTTTGATGTTAACAATAATCATGCTTTTACGATTAGGGCTGCAAATATAGCAAAAGGACTCTGAATAATGCAAAATCACTTAAGGATTGCTCTGGAAATAACCAGCTTTTGAATTTCAGAAGTGCCTTCACCGATTGTGCACAATTTGGCATCCCGGTAATACTTTTCTGCCGGAAAATCCTTGGTATAGCCATATCCACCAAAAATCTGCACGCCTTCATTAGCGATTTCAACAGCCACTTCGGAAGCATAAAGCTTAGCCATGGCTGATTCTTTATTGACATTATGACCTCTTTCTTTCAGATCGGCTGCCCGGTAGGTGAGCAAGCGGGCTGCTTCAATCTTGGTGGCCATTTCGGCCAGCTTGAATGAAATTCCCTGAAAGGAAGATATTGGCTTATTGAACTGATGACGCTCTTTTGAATACTGCAAGGCTGCTTCAAAGGCACCCTGAGCAATACCCAGGCTTAAAGCAGCTATTGAAATGCGACCGCCATCCAACACTTTCATGGCCTGAATAAATCCTTCACCTTCACTGCCCAGCATTTGTGACTTGTGTATCCTGCAATCTGAGAATATCAATTCCGTTGTTTCCGATGCCCGCATGCCCAGCTTATTTTCTTTTTTGCCGGATGTGAATCCCGGAGTTCCTTTTTCAATAACAAAAGCAGTCATACCGCGCGAATCACCGACCTGTCCGGTTCGAACTATTACAACGGCTACATTACCAGTTTTACCATGTGTAATAAAATTCTTGGCACCATTGATAATATAATAATCGCCATCCTTTACGGCTACTGTTCGCATATTGCCTGCATCCGAACCTGTATTGGGCTCTGTTAAACCCCATGCGCCAATCCATTCTGCAGTTGCCAATTTGGGTAAATACGCCTGTTTCTGTTCTTCATTTCCAAACTGAAGAATGTGATTCGTACATAAAGAATTGTGGGCGGCCATGGATAAACCAATGGATCCGTCAATTTTAGAAAGCTCAGCGATTGCAGTTACATATTCCGGATAACCAAATCCGGCACCCCCATAATGCTCTGGAACCAATACACCCATGAGTCCAAGTTTGCCCATTTTGCGAAACATCTCAACGGGAAATTCCTGGGCTTCATCCCAATTCATTATATAAGGTTTTATTTCGCGTGCCCCAAAGTCGCGAACCATTTGGGCAATCATGGTTTGATTTTCAGATTCCAGGAAGTTTACTCCCTGCAGGCTTTCAGTTATCACGATTTGATCGATTTAAATTTTATTTGGGTTACGAAGGTATGTCTTTTAACGATGTAACCAAACGAATGTTAGTTTGTGCCATAAAAAAGTGACCCAATCGAGCATTAGATTCGAAATCGTTTATTTTTGGGCTCTTTTTAAACTTTAACTCTCTCATAATGAAAATTGCAGTTATTGGTACCGGCTATGTGGGTCTTGTTAGCGGTACTTGTTTTGCTGAAACGGGGAACACTGTAACCTGTGTCGATATTGATGCCAATAAAGTAGCCAGTTTAAAAGCCGGTAAAATCACTATTTATGAACCCGGACTGGAGCTTCTTTTTGAACGAAATCTTCGTGAAGGAAGACTTCTGTTTACCACCAATCTCCAGCAAGGCATTGAAGGCGCCCAGGTTATTATGCTGGCTTTGCCAACGCCACCCGGTGAAGACGGTTCAGCTGATTTGAAATATGTACTTCAGGTGGCTGAGCAACTAGGTCCTATGCTGAAAGGGTATACTGTGATTGTGAATAAAAGTACCGTTCCAGTAGGGACAGCCGATCTTGTGCGGGAAAAGGTTGCATCTGGCGCCAAGGTTGAGTTTGATGTTGTTTCTAATCCGGAATTCCTTCGCGAAGGATTAGCCGTAGAAGATTTCATGAAACCGGAGCGCGTTGTTATCGGTACCAAATCCACACGGGCACGGAAAATAATGGAAGATTTATATGCACCATATGTTATGCAAGGCAATCCGATTCTGGTTATGGATGAACGGTCATCGGAACTTACCAAATATGCCGCGAATGCATTCCTGGCAACCAAGATTACGTTCATGAATGAGATAGCCAATATGTGTGAGCGGTTAGGTGCTGATGTTGACCTGGTTCGATTAGGCGTTGGTACAGATAGCCGAATCGGAAAGCGATTCCTATTTGCAGGAATTGGTTATGGCGGAAGTTGTTTTCCAAAAGATGTTCAGGCTTTGGCCTATTCCGCAGATCAGGTGAAGTATGATTTCAAAATTCTCGATGCTGTGATGTCGGTCAATGAAAAACAAAAGACACGGATGATCGAGCGCATGAATGAATATTTTAAAAGTGATCTGAAGAATAAACGCATTGCTGTCTGGGGTCTTGCATTTAAACCTCAAACGGATGATATCCGCGAAGCACCATCCTTATACAATATCCGTGAGCTACTAAAAGCAGGTGCTGATGTCCATGTGCACGATCCGGAAGCCATGCAAAATGTACGAAACGTGTTTGGTGATCAGATTCATTATCACGCCAATGCTTATAACGCTCTTGAGCAGGCAGATGCCCTATTTATTGCTACCGAATGGCCGGAATATCGAAGTCCTGATTTTCAAAGGATAGCAAGCCTGATGCGAGGAAAAGTAATCTTTGACGGAAGAAACCTCTACAGCCCTGATGATTTTACTGAACTTGGGTTCACTTATTACAGTATTGGCCGTAAATCCGTTATTTCTTAAAAACTTATGAGCTCCAAAAATATATTAATAACCGGTGGTGCCGGTTTTATCGGGTCGCACGTTGTTCGGCTTTTCGTTAAAAAATACCCGGAATACAGAATTATTAATCTGGATAGTTTGACCTATGCAGGAAACCTTGAGAACCTGAGGGATATTGAAAATGCCCCTAATTATGAGTTTGTGCGGGCGAGTATTCTTGATATGGATGCTTTACGCCAGGTTTTTCAGCAATATTCGATTAACGGGGTCATTCACCTGGCAGCAGAATCTCATGTTGACCGTTCCATTCATAATCCGGATGAATTTGCCATGACCAACATTATTGGTACCATCCGGTTGTTGAAAGTAGCGCAAACTGCCTGGCATGGAAACATGGAGGATAAAATGTTTTATCATATCTCTACGGATGAAGTATATGGCTCAATCGAAGACGGTTATTTTACTGAAGAAACTCCCATCGATCCACGTTCACCTTATTCAGCATCAAAGGCCAGCAGCGATCATTTTGTTGTTGCATTTAACAACAGTTACGGATTGCCTTCAATGGTAAGCCGTTGCTCGAATAATTATGGCCCTTATCAATTTCCTGAGAAGTTGATTCCACTCATGATCAACAACATGGTGAATAAGAAACCATTGCCGGTTTATGGTAAGGGCGAAAATATCCGCGATTGGTTATACGTAGAAGATCATGCCCGTGCCATTGACACAATCTTTCACAAGGGTAAATCAGGAGAAGTATATAACATTGGTGGTAATAACGAGTGGAAGAATATTGATCTCGTTAAAATGTTATGCCGTATAGTGGATGAAAAGTTGAACCGGGAGCCTGGTACTTCGGCATCGCTGATAACCTATGTTACAGACCGCCCGGGCCATGACTTGCGCTATGCTATCGATGCCTCGAAAGTGATCAGTGAGACAGGCTGGCGCCCAACAACTGATTTTGCAGAAGGCCTTGAAAAAACCGTGGAATGGTATTTACAAAATCAGCAATGGCTTTCTCATGTTACTTCAGGAGAATACCTCAAGTACTATGAAAAAATGTATGCAAATCGCTGATTAACAAATAATTATAAGATGAAAGGAATCATATTAGCCGGAGGTTCAGGGACCCGTTTGCATCCGCTTACCATTGCTATTAGCAAGCAATTGATGCCGTTGTACGACAAGCCGATGATTTATTATCCGTTATCAGTCTTAATGATGGCAGGTATAAAGGATATCCTGATTATCTCCACTCCTCATGATCTTCCGCTGTTCAAAAAACTCCTGGGCGATGGACGCCAATTAGGATGCACCTTTTCTTATGCGGAGCAACCACGTCCTGAAGGATTGGCTCAGGCCTTTATCATTGGAGAAGAATTCATTGGAAGCGATCATGTTGCCCTTATTTTGGGTGATAACATATTCTATGGAAGTGGATTTGTAAGGTTGATTCAGTCGTGTGTTAATCCGGATGGCGGAATTGTGTTTGCTTATCATGTTAACGACCCGGAACGATATGGTGTGGTTGAATTTGATAAAGACATGAATGTCTTGTCCATTGAAGAGAAACCCAGGCAACCGAAGTCAAATTATGCAGTGCCGGGTCTTTATTTCTATGATAATTCGGTAGTGCAGATTGCCAAATCAATTAAACCCAGTGCCCGGGGAGAACTCGAAATAACCGAGGTTAACAACACGTACCTGAAGCAAGGCAAACTTAAAGTTGCTGTGATGAACCGGGGCACAGCCTGGTTGGATACCGGAACCTTTGACTCATTAATGCAGGCATCAACTTTTGTACAGGTTATTGAACAACGGCAAGGTCTTAAAGTCGGGTGCATTGAAGAGGTTGCCTACCGCATGGGCTTTATCAATCACAACCAATTGCTCGAGTTAGCCAAACCGCTCGAAAAAAGTGGTTATGGAGAGTATCTGAAAAGCATAGAATAAAACTCAGATTTCAATTCCACGCAATCCATAAAATTCATTTTGGTGTTTCCCTATACGGATGTTTCTATTGAAACAACTAACTATGGAAAGGCAGGCATTAGGCACTTGAATTATTTTACTTAGTGCCCTATTCCATCCTGTTATAAACATCGATTCCAATTGAGAATTGAAGGTATTTAGTCAACCAGGAATAAGGAAATAGGCAATTATTTGGTGTTCAGTTAAAAATGGTATAATTTTGCACCGCATAATTGATCAACTAGACGAGGGGACACAAAGTCCCCTCTTTGTTTTAGTACTTATATGGATTTAACCGAGCGTATAAAAGACCTGGCCGAACAGCAGTTGAAAGATAAAAGCCAGTTTGTGGTCGAGGTTATTGCTACGCTCCGGAAAGTGCCCAATAAGATTATTGTTATTGTGGATGGCGATCAAGGTGTAACGATTGATGATTGTGCCGAAATCAGCCTGGGTTTGTCTCAGGCGCTTGACAAAGAGGATTTTTTTCCGGATCGGTATATGTTGGAAGTATCGACACCCGGTTTGGATCATCCGCTTAAACTGAAACGTCAGTATTTCAAAAATACCGGGCGAAAAGTCCGGGTTAAAACTGCTGGCGGAATACAGGAAGGACTGTTGAAAAGTGTGACGGACGAATTCATCACACTTGAGCAAGAATCCGGAAAAGGGAAAAAGAAAGAAGTGAAGGAATTAACCATTCCTTTTAGTGATATAGAAAAAACGTTTGTATTAGTATCCTTTAAATAAACTCTAACCATGAACGATACGGCAAGCCTTATTGAATCGTTTGCAGATTTTGCCAAACAGAAGAATATCGATCGGCCAACGATGATTCGCATCCTGGAAGATGTATTCCGGAACATGATTCGCAAGAAGTATGAAACCGATGATAACTTTGATATCATCATCAATGCCGATAAGGGAGACCTTGAAATCTGGCGTTTCCGCGAAATTGTTGATAATGATTCGGAAGATATTTGGGATCATGACAAAATCAGTCTGACCGAAGCGCAGAGGATCGAACCCGATTTTGAAGTGGGTGAAGAAGTAGCTGAACAGATTTATCTGGAAGATTTCGGACGCAGGGCTGTAACTACCGCACGGCAGACTTTAATGCAAAAGGTTAAAGACCTGGAGAAGGATATTTTATTCCAGAAATATAAAGACCTGGTTGGCGAAATAATTACCGGAGAAGTTTACCAGGTTCTGGGTAAGGAAGTGCTGCTGATCGATGCTGAAGGCAATGAAATTTCAATTCCCCGCAACGAGCAGATTCAAAAGGACCGTTACCGCAAGGGCGAGAATGTTCGCGCTATTGTACACAAGGTTGAGATGGTTAACGGTAATCCGAAAATCATTCTATCCCGTACATCCCCGGTTTTCCTCGAGCGTTTGTTTGAGCAGGAAGTACCCGAAGTGTACGATGGTTTAATAACCATTAAAAAAGTAGTTCGTGAACCCGGAGAACGCGCAAAAGTTGCGGTAGAATCATACGATGATCGCATCGACCCGGTAGGTGCTTGCGTGGGTATGAAAGGATCGCGCATACATGCCATCGTACGTGAATTGCAGAACGAGAATATTGATGTAATCAACTTTACCGAAAATCTTGAATTATTTGTTCAGCGTGCGTTAAGCCCTGCAAAAATATCAAGCATCAAAATCGATAAAGACAACGGACGCATTGCCGTCTACCTAAAGCCCGACCAGGTTTCATTGGCTATTGGTAAAGGCGGTTTAAATATTAAACTGGCTAGCCGATTGGTTGGTTACGAAATCGATGTATTCCGTGAACTCGATGG
Source organism: Cyclobacteriaceae bacterium (assembly GCA_025455225.1). Lineage (GTDB taxonomy): Bacteria > Bacteroidota > Bacteroidia > Cytophagales > Cyclobacteriaceae > UBA2336. The sequence goes on from JALOMY010000002.1 coordinate 18,091, forward strand.
TCTAACTGAAGAGGATGTCGATCTTGATGAATTTGCAGATGAAATTGAAAGCTGGGTGATTGATGAACTGAAACGCATTGGTCTCGATACTGCAAAAAGTGTGTTAGGATTGTCGAAAGAGGAGTTAGTCAGAAGAACCGATCTTGAAGAGGAAACGATTGAAAGCGTGCAGAATATTCTGCGTAAAGAGTTTGAATAACAAACGATTTAACACGCGATTAATCCGTGTAACTTTTTAAGTCATTAAAAAAGCATAATATTTGAGTATGGCAGAGGAAAAATTGATCAGGTTAAGTCAGGCAGCAAGGAAGCTCAATGTGGGCCATCATACCATATTGGATTTCTTGGCCAAGAAAGGCCATGAGGTTGAAAACAACCCCAACGCCAAGCTTACGCCTGAGCAATTCGCATTACTGTCAAAGGAGTTTGCGGCATCGGCAACCGAGAAACTGGAAGCAAGTGGCCTTACCATCGGAGTAAAGCACACCGACAGCATTGTTATTGAAAGCGAAAAGGAAGCAACAGCCAAAAAGCGTGCAGAGGAAGAAGAAAGTATTCTCATTAAGAATCTGGCAGCCAAGGAAATTGTAGCCAAGGAAGAAACAAAGCCTGAGAAAGTTGAACGGGAAAAGCCAAAACTGGAAGGCATCAAGGTAGTTGGCAAGATTGAACTTGAGAAAAAACCAAAAGTTGAGGAAGTAAAAGAAGAGCCCGAAGTAAAGAAAGAAGAAGTAGCACCTCAGCCGCTAAAAGAAATAATTGCCGAGAAACCCGAGCAGGAAGTTATTAAAGCAAAAGCCGACAAGCTTAAGGGTTTAAAAGTTGTTGATCGAATTGAGTTGCCCGTAGAAAAGGAGAAGAAAAAAGAACAACCCGTTGCCTCTTCAGACCTGCAGGAAGATAAAAAGGGCAAACGACCGCGTAAGCGTATTGTATCCCCGGGTGATGATAAAGGGCAGCGTCAACGTGGAGGCCGTCCATTACCTCAGCGTCCGGTGAAGGAAGAACCTTCAGAAAAGGAAATTCAGGAACAAATTCGTGCAACCCTGGCCAAACTCAGTGGAGGTGGCAAAAAAACCAGTGGTTCGAAATACCGTAGAGAAAAACGCCAGGCGATCTCTGAGGCGCACGAACAACAAATGCTTCAGGAGCAGGAAGCATCTAAAACACTTAAGGTAACTGAATTCATTTCAGCGAATGACCTGGCTTCATTAATGAATGTTTCGGTTAATGATGTGATTTCAACCTGTCTTGGGTTGGGAATGTTCGTTTCAATTAATCAGCGTCTTGATGCAGAAGCGATCACTGTGATTGCCGATGAGTTTGGATACGAAGTTCAGTTTACAACTACTGAAGAAGAAGACGAAATTCAGGAAGAAAAAGACCGGGATGAAGATCTTAAGCAGCGCGCACCGATCGTGACGATTATGGGTCACGTTGACCATGGTAAGACTTCATTATTGGACTATATCCGTAAAACCAAAGTTACTGCATCTGAAGCAGGGGGTATTACCCAGCACATTGGTGCGTATGAAGTAACAACCAAGAACGGAAATAAGATTGCGTTTTTGGATACTCCGGGCCACGAGGCTTTTACTGCGATGCGTGCACGGGGCGCTAAGCTTACAGATATTGCCATTATTGTGGTAGCGGCTGATGATGATGTAATGCCTCAAACCAAAGAAGCGATCAATCACGCTCAGGTTGCTGGTGTACCGATTGTTATAGCCATCAACAAAATTGATAAACCAACGGCAAATGCTGATAAAATTCGAGAGTCACTCGCTAAAATCAACATCCTGGTTGAAGAGTGGGGAGGTAAATACCAGTGTCAGGAAATTTCTGCCAAGTCAGGCAAGGGAGTAGACGAATTGTTGGAGAAAGTATTGCTCGAAGCAGAATTACTTAACCTTCGTGCAAATCCGGATAAACCTGCCGTTGGATCCATCATCGAGGCTTCTTTGGATAAAGGCCGTGGCTACGTAGCAACGCTGATGGTTCAGGCTGGATCATTAAAAATTGGAGATGTGATGCTGGCAGGCGCTCATTATGGCCGCGTAAAGGCCATGTTTGATGCTTTAGGTAATAAAGTAAAGGAGGCAGGACCATCCACACCTGTTCAAGTATTAGGTCTTGACGGAGCTCCGCAGGCTGGTGAAAAATTCAGTGTGTTGGAATCCGATCGCGAAGCCCGTGAACTGGCTTCCAAACGGGGACAAATTCTGCGCGAGCAAAGCATTCGTACCAAGAAACACATCACACTTGATGAAATCGGAAGACGTCTGGCAATCGGTAATTTCAAAGAACTGAATGTCATTGTTAAAGGTGATGTAGACGGTTCAGTTGAAGCCTTGTCAGATTCCTTGTTGAAACTTTCTACAAAGGAAATTCAGGTAGCAATCATCCATCGTGGCGTAGGTCAGATTTCTGAATCGGATGTACTGCTTGCTTCCGCTTCCGATGCTGTTATTGTTGGTTTCCAGGTACGCCCTTCTTCTTCGGCCCGCAGACTGGCTGAGAATGAAGAAATTGAAATACGTCTCTACTCCATCATCTACGATGCCATCAACGATGTAAAGGCTGCTATGGAAGGTATGCTGGCGCCTGAACAGGAAGAAGTAATTGTGGGTAATGCTGAAGTGCGCGAAGTATTCAAGATCACAAAAGTAGGTACCGTTGCAGGTTGTATGGTTACAGATGGATACATCAAACGCAATAACCCGATCCGTTTGATTCGTGATGGTATTGTGGTGTATGCCGGTAAGTTGAATTCTCTGAAGCGTTTCAAAGACGATGTTGGAGAAGTGAAATCAGGTTACGACTGCGGTATGGGCATCGAAAGCTTTAACGACATTCAGGTAGGTGATGTCATTGAGAGCTACGAGATGCGTGAAGTGAAGCGAACGCTCGCTTAACGAGTCCGGTTAATGCCGGTAATACGTTTTACTGACTATTTTCCACCCTTCGTTGAATTTGTAGAGTACCAGGTAATCAGTGAAAGTCTTTTTCCCTTCACGATAAAGTTCCAGTTTTACGATTGCAGCACTGCCGGTTACATCTACCGTTATGAATTTCCCTTCGGTACGCACAGAGGATACATTACCCTCTTTCTTTCGTTTTTCAATGGCGGTAATCCATTCCTCAATTGCAAAGGGTTTTACTTCATTGTCGATCAGTCGAAGCATGGAAAATGAAGGGTGAAATCCGTTTCGGATATCATCAATATTTCCGTTGTTTTGAATGCCTTCAATGTAAGCTGAAGTTATTACACTTTTTATTGCGGCTTCTTCAGCAGATTGCGCAAACGAAATAATTAATGAACCGCAAATAAGAATAAATGAAGGCAGAATTGTTTTTAGCATAATAATTTGTACAAAATGTTAAAAAATTTCTTTCTGCTGGTTTTACTGTTGTCCGGATGTAAAATTGATCGGGAGAGAAAAATTGATCGTGATCGATTCACCTTCCAAATGACGGCCGATTCGCATCTGTTTTTCAAAAACGTTCGCCAGCTCTACTACGACTTTACGGATTTGCAGGAGGCTAAGTTACACGTCTATCGTTACAGCGACAGGCAGAAGGGCAATGCCTATCCGTGCATGCATCCGACACTGGTTGTTGATTGGCTGCGCAACGAGGCATACGTGTTGATTGAAGTCAATGAAATCCTGCAAGATCAGGATGAACTGGTTATTTATGAAAAAAGCTCACCAACAGGTGTGAAGTATTCGTATTCTCTAGTTGAGCGTGGCCGGTTAAACATGCTTGAATTTGCTACAAAAATCTACGAGGGGATTATGACCGAAAGTGAATTTTCTGTCAGGATTAATGGACAGGTAATACCTCTTTTTACTGATGAAACCGACCGGGGAAATTTCAGAATAGCAATGGCTGATTATTACCGGCTCACCCGAATCATCCGTTGATTACGGAGTCATTCCCTCAGCCATTTTCTCCGCGCTATCGGCAATGCGCAACTGTTCCACAAAGTCGTCAATCTCGCCATTCATAATAGCCGGTAAATTATACTGAGTAAATCCGATTCGATGGTCGGTTACCCGGCTTTGAGGAAAATTATACGTTCTGATTTTTTCAGAACGGTCTCCGCTTCGCACCAGCGACTTACGGGCAGCACCCATTTCACTTTGTTGTTTCTCTACTTCCATTTCGTAGAGCTTTGACTTAAGCATCTGCAGGGCACGTTCCCGGTTGCCGTGTTGCGAACGTTCTACCTGGCACGTGATAACAATACCGGTTGGTTTATGCGTCAATTGAACTTTCGTTTCAACTTTGTTTACATTCTGTCCGCCTGCTCCGCTTGAACGCGCAGTCTGAACTTCAATATCAGCCGGGTTAATTTCAATATTAACATCTTCAACTTCCGGCAATACCACCACGGATGCTGCCGATGTATGAACCCGCCCTTGTTGTTCGGTTGCCGGTACCCGTTGTACGCGGTGTACGCCTGATTCAAATTTCAGTTTACCATAAGCACCTTCACCGCTAACACTGCAAATAATTTCTTTATAGCCGCCCGCTGTTCCTTCGGTGAAGTCAACGGTACTCATTTTTAATCCTACACGGTCACAATATCGCTGGTACATCCTCCATAGGTCTCCGGCAAAAAGGGAGGCTTCATCTCCCCCGGTACCGGCACGGATTTCAAGGATGCAGTCTTTGTCATCGTTCGGGTCTTTGGGAATAAGCAACTCCTTCAATTCAGCTTCCAGGCTCTCGATTTTAGGTTCCAGCTCATCGATTTCCATTTTGGCCAATTCACGCATATCGGCATCTTTTTCACGCTGAAGTACGTCCTTGGCATGTTTGAAATTACTTTGGGCCGAAAGGTATTCGTTGTATTTCGACACTACTTTTTCAAGGTCACCGTATTCCCTGCTCAGCTGGGAGAACTTTTTTGGATTGCTTACTGTATCGGGCTGAACCAACAGTTGACCCAATTCCTCGAAGCGATGCTTAATTTCTTCTAATTTTTCAATCATACCCTTAAAACGGGTTCAAAGTTAGTAAATCGTTGCATTCGTAAGTTTTCCATCTGAACATTACCTTTGGGCATGCGATGGATTTATGTTGCCATACTGGTATTACTGATGGGTTGCGGTGGATCTTTAAGTGAAGAACAACGCAAGCAAATGCGTGAGGCACGCGAACAACAAACCATCAAAAAAGTTACCGAAGCTGAGCTTACCCAGGAAGCATTCGACCGGGGAAAGGAAATAATTGATTTGATAGAGAAGAATCCGAATCAAAGCGATTCAATTGCTCAAAATCATCATGTAATTATTCGTTGGATCGATCCTTCTTCTCCTGATGCCACCGAACTGGAACGTCAGGTTATAGATGCCTATTTGAATAGCGCAATTATGGGGAACGCAGTATCCGATAATGTACAAAAGCTCGGTACGGATTCATTATTATACAGTAAGCCGGTTGTAACCGAGTTGCCGGACGGCAGCGTGCAGGTAAAGGGATTATGGAATGTTAAGATGTCAAAAAAGTACCTTGTGCTGGGTATGGATAAAAAATAGATCAGTTGATTTTCTTAAAAGTCTGTCCCGTGAAATAACCTTTCTGTATCAATTCCATTAATTTTTTTGGAGAAGGTTCAATGATGAAGTAGGTTTTATTTTCGACTTCAGTTTTGGTGACTTTAATATCGTTGGATAATTTTTGAATAAACTGGTTCCGGGCTTCTTCGTCATCCGGAAATTCCGGCATCTGCAAATACTGAATGTCTCCATTTTTCTCCCGTTTGATTACTCTTAAATACCAAACGTACTCTTCCCGGAGATTCAGAAAGTAATATCCTTTATAATACTTAAGAATCAGGCTATCGCTAAGCGATGCTACCTCATCTTTCCCGAGCCGGTATCCGGTCTTATCTATTACCAGGGTATCTACGGGTTCATCACTTTCCAAAATGAGGTATCGGCCGTTAAGTTTGGAAGGGACTTCTTTCAGGGCTTTGATTCCTTTAGGCTGAGGCTCCTTATAGGATATTTCTGTACAGGCTAAATTAAGAAGGATAAGTAACAGGAACAGGGCAAAGGCTTTCATTTAGGTAAGTTACAGAATTACAGGTTAATTTAGAGTTGCTCGCGCAGGGTAACTTTTTTAAATAGCCCTCCAACGAAGGCTTTTAATTATGTGTCTAAAACGAGAATGAAATCTATTTTTACAGCATGAAGAGAATAAGATTGTGGTCTGTTTTAAGCATTATATTATTGACCGGTTGTTTTCCGGAAAGCGAATATCCCACTGTTTTTACGTATACTTTTGATTTCTCGGTTAATGCAGAAGGGTGGTCGGGTGATTTTTCAGACTATCCTGAAGGTGATTCAATTGCCTATGAATTGGCTTATTCTTATGGCCCTCTTCCGGATAATGTTAGCAAGACCCGCAAAGGATTTAAGTTAACCGGCAACAATCAAAGTGATGATCTCTTCATGTTCATTAAACGAAAGCTAACAGGTTTTCCGCCTAATTCACGGTTTGAGGTTTTATTTAATGTACGATTTGCATCTAATGCACCAACAGAAGCATTTGGCATCGGTGGAGCACCAGGTGAAAGTGTCATCGTAAAAGCAGGGATCACCACTATTGAACCCCTTAAGGAACTGGTTGACGGATACTACCAGATGAACATTGATAAAGGCAATCAGGCTGAAAGCGGAGAGGATATGATGGCCATCGGCAATGTAGGGGTTTCTCCTACAACAACCCAGTATACAGAAATTTATCGCGGTAATAGTTCTTCAAATCCCTTTATTCTAACAACCAATAACCTCGGTGAAGTCTGGATAATTATCGGCACTGACAGTGGTTATGAAGGGACAACCACATTATATTATACTTCTCTTGACCTGGTATTTAACCAGGTTTATTAAGACCCATTTTTTTATTGATTCTGTATGGGAATACCGGGTTCTAGTAATCCTGACTTATTTTTCTAACCTTTTACAACAGCTAATAAATACCTGTTTGGTTTGAGAACCCTTAACCCGGTTTTATCGTATCTTTAACTTTCAATCGAAAGAGAGGTTATAATTCGAAATCACACTCTTTATAGTCTTTAATATTCTACAAGTATGAAATCAGGAATCATCATCACAGCTGTTACATTAACGGTAATTACATTTACCGGATATGGACAGGGCATTGTGGGTAAGCTGAAGCAAAAAGCAGCCCAGGTTGGCGAGCGAACCGTTGAAAAGAAAATTGATGAGAAGACCGGCATCAGTCAACCGGGTTCAGCGCCTGCAGGCGGCCCCAAATCTGGCCCGGGAGGCAGTAGTGCCCCCACGAACACCACTGGTGAAGGATTGGTGGTAACACCACCCAATGTAAAAGAGAGCATGGCAGAAGCAGAAGTATCTTTTAGGACAGGCATGTATTCGGATGCCCGGTATGCCCTTCGTCAAGCCATGTTAGGTGTGGAGATGGAAATCGGAAACCAGGTACTGAATTCCCTGCCTGAAAGTGTAGTAGGCTTACCTAAAAAGGAAGGTGCAGATCAGGTAACCAGTATGGGATATGGATGGGTAGGCTTAACCATTTATCGTGAGTATGCTTCGGGTGATAAGCAACTGAGTATTGCAATCGCTAACAATTCTGCCTGGATGGCGGCCCTCAATATGTATCTGACTAATCCGGGTTATTCATCTACCGGACAACAAAATTGGAAGCAGATAAAAGTTAAAGGATATAAAGGCATTATTGAATTTAACGAAGGCTCTGGCTATAAGGTAAGCGTGCCGATAGGCCAAACCTCCTTAATTATGTGGGAAGGAATCAACTTTGCCACGGAACAGGATATTATGAATGCCGCCAATGCATTTGATATCGATGCAATTAAAAATAAGTTAGGTGAGAAATAGTCTGAATGATTAAGTAATTGTATTATGAAAAATATATTCTTCTCATTAATGGTACTTAGCTTCTGTATAACCATAATGGCCGAAGCACAGGAGTTTGAAAAAAGCATAACAGCGGCTAAAACTTCCTACAATTCAGGGGATTTGGAAGATGCGCGATTCAACCTTGAAAATGCATTACGCGAAGTTGATGCGGCAATCGGTCGTGAAATATTAAAGGTATTGCCAACTTCCCTGGCTGGCCTTACCAGTGATCCTAAGAATGATCAGGTTACCGGTATGTCGGGCGCCATTGTGGGCGGTTTGTATGTACACCGTGCCTATGGAGGGCAGCCCGATAAAAGTGTGTCATTAGATATTATCAGCGACTCTCCGCTAATGGCGAGCATCAATGCAATATTGGCCATGCCAATGATAATGAACACAGGCGACAGCAACCAGAAAGTTGTTAAGGTACAGGGTTATAAGTCCCTGCTTAACCGAAAAGTTGATGAAAATAACCAAACCTCAGGTTATACTTTGCAAACTCCGTTTACCGGTTCAATGCTGACAATGGATTATTCCGGAGCTATCTCGGAAGCTGATTTTCTTAAATACGCCAACACACTGCCGTTTGAAAAAATCATCAAATTTGCACAGTAGCAATCTGAAAGAATAGGAATATAAAAAGGGGCTCAGGCCCCTTTTTCATTGAAATGCCAATTTAAAGAATGCAGAACGCATTCTGCTTTTAATTTCGATCAGATATATTCCTTTTGAATTACGTACTTCGATAGGATTACTCTTTTTATACACAAGCGTAGCATACTGTTCTTGCCCCAGCATATTCAGCACCCGGATGGAAGCCGGCAGCAGGCCTTCCGGCAATTCTACCGTAAACGTTCCGTAGGATGGGTTGGGATAAATCCTGACTTCATTGAACAACTGATCTTGGATACTTGATATAATCGTTTCAGTAAGAGCATAATCCGATTCGCCTCCTTCATTATAGGCCTTGATTCGATAGATGAATTCAGTATCACCATCAACCGGACTATCATTATATGAAGTTGTGTTGTATTGCACACTGTCAATTATTTCGAAGTTGATCTCATCGATGGGCGAGCGTTCAATAGTGAAACCCAGTTCATTGTTGGATTGATCTTCCCAGGTTAGTTCATTACCACCTGATAGCCGTGTTAATACTAATGTGCCCGGAGCTGCAGGAGCTTCCGGAAAGTAGCGAAAAATTCTGCCGGTATTGGATGTACTGTATCGAACTACATAAAGTTCACCGTTATGATCTTCGCCAAAAGATGAAATTAGTCCACCGGCTAAGTTGAGAAATGCATTCGTAGCCGTGTTGTTTGAATATTCCAGTTTCCAGATCCGCCCACTGATGTAATCACCATAGATGTAGTGTCCCTGCCATTCGGGTATTTGCACTCCCCGGTACACATAACCTCCGGTTATCGATCGGTTATTATCGGTGTGCGGATATTCGAAAATGGGAAGTATAAGATTCCCGGTATTGCAATTGGTGGATGGATTATAACAGAGTGTACCTTCCATGAGCCGCCATCCATAATTACCTCCATTGGTGATGATATCAATTTCCTCACGATTACCCTGCCCCACATCAGCTGCCCAGATGGTATTTGTGGACTGATCGATGGAGAACTTCCATACATTTCGAAGACCATAAGCATAAATTTCTTCGCGATAACCCTGGGTATTGTTCCTGAACGGATTGCTTTCGGGAATGCTATAGTTCAATGAACCCGAAGTTTGGTTTACATCCAGGCGCAATATTTTTCCAAGAAGAGAAGACAGGTTTTGGGCATAATTCTGGGGATCGCCTGCACTGCCTCCGTCACCCAGTGAAATGTATAAGAAACCATCTGTACCGAACGCCAATTTACCTCCGTTGTGGTTGGAATAGGGTTGAGCTTGTGTAAACAAAATCAACTCGCTTAGCGGATCGGCCTCGTTTGCATTATCGGGTTTAACTGTAAACCTAGATACGACTGTGGTAAGCGGACCAGGTCTTGTGTAGGTAACATAAAAGTATCCGTTGGTAGCGTATTGAGGATGAAACGCCATGCCCAGCAAACCGGCTTCTCCATTGAATGTGACGTTCGAAGAGATGTTCAGGAAGTCGGAAACTTCAGCGCTTGTAATTCCCGCTTTATTCTTAAAGACTTTAATGATTCCGTTTTGCTGAACAACGAAGAGTCGTTTGGTATTGTCAGGCGGGCTCAGCAATTCGACCGGGGCAGTAAAGGTCAATCCGGGGAAAGCTTCACTGTAGGTAACATTCTGTGCCCAAACAGAAGAATACATGAGGAGAAAGCCGGCAACCCATAGTTTATTCATGGATCTAATTTACATCAGCTTGCTAACAATAGTATGAATCAGAACAAAACTATCTTTGAATGTACTTATTTCGCAATCCACCGGATTTTATCTGCGACAGGATTACGCCTGCTAACCTGGTTATAGTGCCGTGGCATGCCTATATGCAAAAAACCAATAATGCGGTCTTGCGATTTTAATCCAAAAGCCGTTTTAGCTTCATCGAAATACGTTATCCCTCCGGTACTGAGATAGCAACCAACCTTATAAGCCGCAGCAGTGAGGTACATATTCTGGATGGCACAAAAGACAGCACCTGCTTCTTCAATTTCGGGCACCGATTGTTTCTCATCGCGAGTCATTATAATCACAATGATGTGCGAAGAAAGAAGTGGTTTGCTTTTAAGATTTTCATACCGCTCTTCTTTGAAGCTTCCATCTTTTTGTGTTACCTGTTTATAAATCTCTGCTTGTAGGTTGGCAAATTGTTTCAGGCCATCGCCTGCATATACAATGAAACGCCAGGGTTCCGTTAATTTATGGTTGGGAGCCCAATTGGCATTCTCCAACATTTGATGGATTATAGAATCTTCTACCGGTTCAGTTGTATAATCCTTGGGAAAGACCGATCGCCTGGAACGTATGAGATCATTGAATTCGTTCGTGTTCATACTAAACGTTTAAAGTGACTAACCATCCGTGTGGTGTCATGCCATTCTTCTATTTAGGAAACTGGCTTGCATCCACTTTAGGAAGGAGCTTTAATGCATTTTTATAATAAATTTTTTTCAAAACTTCATCCGGTAATTCCATTCCGTACATCCGCCAGAAAGCATGATACCGTTTGTGGTAGGGAAAATATTCATCCGCTGTTTCCAGTACCCGAAAATAAGTAGTGTACTCTTCGGGCACCCAGGCGTCTTTACCAAACAACACACGATCCTGATACTTAATCATAAAAGCACGAGCTGTACGGGGTTGTCTTCCCAGTTCGGCAATAACAGCACCGATCTCAACATACATGTTGGGTATTTCTTCAAGTAGGGAACTTAGTTTCTCCAGATCGTTGGGATACCAACCCATGTGGGCATTAATGAATTTTGTTTTCGGATGTTTTTTGAAAACGTTGTGCTGCTGTTGAATCAGTTGTTCCCAGGGAGCAGGATCGGTATCGCTGCGTTTACGGCTCGGATGCGTTTTCAGTTCCAGCCAGCGTTCATTCTTTTCATCCATCGGATCCCAAAAGGATTTTGGATCGGCCGTGTGGATCAGCACCGGAATATTGAGTTCACCACATTTTGCCCAGATCGGATCAATGCGTGGATCATCTACCTGGATAAGGTTGCCTTTACTGTCACGGGTGCCCATGCCCAGGCTTTTATATATTTTCAAGCCCATTGCTCCTCGCTTTACATCATCGTCCAATTGCCTCAAGGTTCGCGCCTGCCATTCCGGATTATCAATATCACCGAAATCGATGTTCGTAAACAGTACAAATCGTTTAGGATGAAGGTTGTTAATATTTTCCATGGATTTGGCCAGGTGATCTCCGCTTCTTCGAAATCCTCTTCCACTCAGGTTAACCATTACGGCCATATTGAGTTTATCCATTTCTGCAATGAGATTATTCAGGTTGCCGGGTGAAGTCATATCACCCTGATGGTTGTGAATATCAATGAAAGGAAACTTAGACCGGGTAATTTTATGTTCAGGAACCACCAGCGTTGATGGAGGATCATATGCCTCAAAATCCATTCTCAGTTCGGCAGGCTTTTCCTGGGCCATTACGATCCGGGTAAAAAGAAGGCAACATACGGTAAACAGGAGCTTCATAACGAATGATTTTCCCCTAATAATACGAAACCAATAGTAACGAGTTAACGAATTCATTCTGCACGGATTGGATTCTCTGTAAAAGGATTCTGCAAGGGACAGGATACGGATTTGGGCAGTACCATACAGTTTAATTTTTCATAACTTGTTCCGTTAAATGCTTACTGATGAAACAGCAGTTAATTGGGTTAACATTTGGAATTTTTATCCTTCCTTTTCTTTTAAACGCACAGGATCAGCAACTGGAAAGTGTTCGTAAGAAGATAGCAGCCAATGATTTTGCCGGTGCAAAGAATGAGGCTAGTAAAATGCTGGAGACCAGCCCTAAAAACAAATCCGCCTTGGTTCTGCGCGGTGAAGCCAGAATGGGATTAAACGATTTGTATGGTGCCATTGCCGATTTAACCTATGCATTGGAGATCGATTCTACCTTTGCCGATGCCTATAATTTACGTGGTGAAGCCAAGTTGGCACTGGGTGATAATGAAAGTGCCATTCAGGATCTGGACAAAGCGATACGATTCAATCAGAAATTAACAGATGCTTATACCAACCGGGGATTTGCAAAATATAACCTGGAGGATCTTACTGGTTCTTACTTCGATTTCTCCAAAGCTCTGGAGATAGGACCGGCCGATGCCGATAAATACTTTAACCGGGGTGTGGTGAAGGCCGATCTTGGAGAATTTGTAAGCGCTATCGATGATTATACCAAGGCCATTGAATTGGACAAGACTGATCCTGCCTTGTTTAATTACCGAGGTGTAGCCTATTACAACATCAGCGACTTTAATAAAGCCATTGCCGATTACGATCAGGCGATTAAACTTGATCCGAAAGATCCTTTAAAGTATGAGAACCGCGCCCTGGCAAAAAGTGCCCTTGAGAATTACCAGGGAGCTCTTGAAGATTTTAATAAAGCCATTGAATTGGAACCGGAAGATCCGGAGACATACAACTTGCGGGGTGTGGTAAAATATAACCTGGATGATAACGATGGTGCCATTGCCGATTACACAAAAGCAATTTCGCTGGATCCAACCAGTCCGGTTTATTACGATAACCGCGCCATGAGTAAAACTGAAAAACAAGATTATGCAGGTGCGATTGAAGATTACACTTCTTCTATTGAATTATATCCAACAGACCCGGAGACCTTTTACCAGCGAGGCCTGGTAAAATTGCAGATGGGAAATAAATACGATGCCTGTCTTGATTTTAAGACCGCAGAAGAACTGGGCTCACCAGATGCCAAAGCGGCAATAAAAAAGAACTGCAAGTAAGCCAAATGAAACAACGGGTATTCACGAACAGGCAGTGAAAAGGATAGCCATCATTCTCAACGGTATTTCGCTTCGTAAGGAATTCTTCTATTCAAATATACTTCCGCGCCTATCGAAGGTTGTCAAAGCCGAAGTATACGAAACCCGTGCACGGGAAGATGCTGTTTTACAGGCTTCCAAATTAATGTATAAAGGATATGACGCTATAGTCGCTGCCGGTGGTGATGGTACATTGAATGAAGTTATCAACGGAATATTGCGGGAGGATGAACAATCAAAAAGTTTACCTGTTGCCGGCTTGATTCCGATGGGCTCAGGAAATGATTTTGCCCGTACAATGAATATCAGTACGCAGGCAGACGCTATTGTTAAGATGTTCACGCGTTTCGAATCCGTTGAAGTCGATGTCGGTAAAATTAGTTTCCGCGATAAGCCAACGAGTAGCCCAAGGTATTTCATTAACATCGCGGATGCAGGCATGGGGCCGGTGGTTGTACAGCGCATGCTGGACAGTGGTCGACCTTTTGGTACCAACCTGGCCTATTATACGGCAATCCTTCGTACGTTCTTTGGTTACAAGCCTGTTCCGGTTGAGGTTCGAACCTCATTATGGAAGTGGAAGGGTAAAATCCGGGCCCTGGCCGTTGCTAACGGTAAGTACTTTGGCAGTGGCATTGGCATTGCACCGGGTGCAAAACCGGATGATGGTATTTTTACCTGCTTTATTGCCGGAAACGTATCCGTTCTTGATTTCATTCTGCAGAACAACCGGTTGCGCAGGGGCAAGCGGGCCATTCATCGTGAGATTGAATACCGCGAAGCGGCCGAAGTGGAAATCTACTCCACCGACACGAATGCCCTGGTTGAAGCAGATGGTGAACTGGTGGGATCGCTCCCGGTTAAAATCGAGCTACTGCATAAACGATTGCGGTTTCTTGTATAAAAAAGCCTCTGATGGTTGGATCAGAGGCTTTTCTTAAGAGTGTGTTCCAATTAATCTTTTGGAGGACCAATGTATTTCGCGTCTCCAAACGCAAGCATCGGGTAGCCAATGAAGGGAACCAATAGCAATAGAATGGTCATCACTATGTCTTTTCCAAATGAGCGGGATAATAAGTGTGTCACAAAAATGGCCACTATAAAATTGACAAACGGAATCAACATCAGAATAATCCACCAAACAGGCTTTCCAACAATTTCAAGCAATACTATGATATTGTAAATTGGGATAATGGCTGCCCAACCTGGTTTGCCAGCTTTCTCAAAAATTTTCCAAGCGCTGACAATAATGATTAAAAAGATGATTACATAGATAAAAGCAAAGGCGCCCAATGCAGCAAAGATGCCTTCGTTAACGCCTTCATAAGATTGATAATCTTCCATAGTTATTAGGGTTTTGGGTTTGATTAACTAAGGTAATGGTAAAATATTGAGGGAGAAAATTTCAGTCACGAATTTATTACTTCAAAACTGCAGAATTTCTATTTTTCGTTTAAATCAATTTTGTGAATAA
>JALOMY010000305.1 GCA_025455225.1 Cyclobacteriaceae bacterium
CTGCTTAAGTTTTGCAAGCACATCCCCTGCAAGGTAAATCTGATTGAATACAACCCGATTGATGACGGAGAATTTCAACAGGCCTCCGATGAAGCCATCCATATGTATCAGCGCCTGCTCACGGAAAATGGCATTGTAGCCCGCATCCGAAAAAGCCGTGGCAAAGATATTGATGCTGCCTGCGGGCAATTGGCCAATAAAAACCAATCGGATGGTTGAATTTTAAACGACCTGCAAATTGTAGTCTCTACTTTTTACTGGCATTGAAGAGTTTTTCCCTCTCTTCTTTAGTAAGGCTCTCATAACCTCCGTCAGAAATTTTATCAAGAATTGCATCGATCTCATCCTGAGAGGTTACCGAAGTAGATTTTTTAGACGGAGTTTTGGAGGATCGTTTCGGAGGTTCTTCATTTCGATAGGTTACCCGTACTTTTGGTTTACTCTTGAACAAATCTTTGAACCAGTCGATGGTTAAGGTAATCCAGCCTCCCCAGTTGATGCCCACCTGAAGTTGCTTCATATAAATCAAGCCCATCAGGGCACCACCCAAATGGGCAACATTTCCTCCCAGATTAACACCTTGCCGAACAGATAACATGGATAAGACAACATAAAAGATGGCTATGTATTTGATCTTTACTGGACCAAAGAACAGCAGGTAAAAGGTATAATTCGGAAGTAAAACGGCTGTGGCTACTACAACTGCGTAAATCGCACCGGAAGCACCTACCATCTCGGCATTACCCACAACAGGGATCAGGTTATAAATCAATAAATAAGCAATTCCTCCGGTAAGTCCTCCCAGGATATAGACTGCAATCATTTTATCACTACCCAGGTATTCAACAAACAAGCGTCCAAACCAATAGAGTACCAGCATATTGAATAATATGTGAAAGATATCCAATACGCTGTGGGAAAACATGTAGGTAATCAAGGTCCACGGACGGACAATAAATTCAGATAAATCAGAGGGAATGGAAAATTGCTTATAGACAACTTCAAAAATCATATCAAAGACTGGCATGAAACTCAGCAAGTATAACAACAGTATGCTCAGATAAATCACCACGTTAATGATGATCAACTGAACATGCGCATTGTTGTGTCTTTGAAACGCCTGTTTGAATTCGTCAAACATATAACTGTCAGTCCTAATAAAATGAATTGCCCTGGCTTCGCCAGATTTTTACTACAATATACGCAACTACTATTCCGCCTAAGTGAGCAAAATGAGCCACGCTGCCACTTCTGTCCATTACAAACGTTAATCCGCCCAGAAAAAACACCAGGTACTTGGCTTTAATAGGAATGGGCGGTATTAAAAGTTGAACCTCCATGTTCGGAAATAACATGCCAAATCCCATCAAAATTCCATATATAGCTCCGGATGCCCCCAGCATAATTCCGTAGGTGGCCTGTTCCATAAAAAAGAAATCCACCACTACATTGAAAACACCGGCACCTACCCCCGTAATGATATAGAATAATAAAAACCGTTTTGTGCCCCAGAAGGTTTCCAGGATCGGGCCTGTAAAAGACAGCATCAGCATATTAAAAAAGATATGCGTAAACGAATTGGGGCTGTGAACAAACATGTAGGTAAAGAGCTGGTATGGCTGAAAATTCTCTGAACGCACATTCCATAAAGCCATGTACTCGGTAACGTGCATGCCCGGCAATAACACCTGGAGCAGGAACACAACCGCATTGATCATTAACAGGTTTTTAACAACAGGAGTAAGATTAAACATGAATCAGGGGTATAACGGATTGAATTATTGACGCTTAAAATACATACCAAATTTGCCTAAATCAAAAATAAAATAGGTTGTGTCACCATCGGGCGAGTATCCGGGTGCCTTGCAGGCGAACAGGCTTCTGACCAGTGATTTCATTTCGTCAACCGTTAGTTTGTCTCCTGTCCGAATCGCTGATCGTTTAGCCAATGCCCGGGCCAGGTTTTCTTTTATCGGTAACGATAATTCGGCCTGATTGGATTTAAACTGATCCATCAAACCTTCAAATAGATCCCTTTCCCTGCCCGGCTGAATTCCGGCCGGAACCCCATTTACCATCAATGTATTTTTACCAAAGATCTCAAAGCGGAAACCTAACGCATGAATTTCCTGCTCCATTTCCAAAATAAGGGCAAAATCGGAAGCATTGAATTGAATGGCTTGCGGAAACAAACACTGCTGGCTTTCGCCTTTTTGTGTAATAATCTGGCTTATGAATTTTTCAAACAAAATTCGCTCATGGGCAGCTTGCTGATGAATGACCATAAGACCCGATTTCACTTCCCGAATAATAAATTGATGATGCAGCTGCATCAGATTTTCGTGCAAGTCGGCAGGTTCCTGTTCAGTCTGCTTGATTTTAATAAAATCCAATTCGGCCGGAGAAAGATCCTGTTGAAGTTCTTTCTCATTATTCAATTCCTGATTTTCAAAAAGCTTTTCCCAATTCTCCAGGTTGGAACGCTTGAATGATGTTTGAAATCGTTCTTCGAAGTATACCTGGCGGGCAGCTTCAGAAGACGTTGTATTCAATTTTTCGATGATGTTAACATCTTCTGCAAAATCAAGACCCGGTGTAAGGTTATGGGCACCCAGGGCCTGCCGAACTGCCGAACGAACCACTGCATAAACGGCCCGTTCATCATCGAATTTAATTTCAGTTTTAGTGGGATGAACATTGACATCGATGTGTCTTGGATCAATTTCGATGAACAGAACATAAAAGGGGAATGAGTTATCCGGCATGAGTCCTTCAAACGCATTCATTACAGCATGGTGTAAATAATTACTGCGGATAAATCGCCTGTTAACAAAAAGAAATTGCTCGCCCCGGGTTTTACGGGCGAATTCAGGTTTACCGATGTACCCCGTTACCCGTACATACTCCGTCTCCTCACTGCAGGCCGCCAATTGTTCCTGGTACGTCTTGCCGAACAGGTTCACAATGCGATGGCTTAATTTACCGGTTGGCAAATCATAAACAAGCTCATCTCCCTGAACTAAGGTGAATGCAATCTCCGAATGCGCCAATGCCAGGCGCTGAAACTCATCGATACTATGTTTTAGTTCAACCGGATTCGATTTAAGGAAATTTCTCCGTGCCGGAATATTAAAGAAGAGATTCTTAACGCTGATGTTGGTGCCTTTATCACAGGCCGCCACTTCCTGCCGTTTTACTTCCGAAGCCTCAACAACGAGAAGCGTTCCTAAATCCTTATCGGCTTGTCGGGTTTTCATTTCCAGCTGGGATACCGCGGCAATAGATGCCAGTGCCTCACCTCGGAATCCCATGGTACGAATGGTGAACAGATCTTCGGCCGATCGTATCTTGGAAGTTGCATGACGTTCCAGGCTCATCCGGGCATCGGTCTCACTCATGCCAATACCATTATCAATTACCTGAATCAGGCTCTTACCCGCATCTTTAATAATCAAGCGAATGTTGGTAGCCCCTGCATCGATGGCATTCTCCATTAGTTCTTTCACGGCCGATGCGGGTCGTTGAACCACTTCACCAGCAGCAATCTGGTTGGCAATGGAGTCGGGTAAAAGCTGAATAATATCTGCCATTTCGGATGCAGGAAATTCTATT
>JALOMY010000306.1 GCA_025455225.1 Cyclobacteriaceae bacterium
AAAGAAATTCGCGGTGTAACGCTTGATAACCAGGGAAATATAATCGACTATAACATCGAACTACAGTGTCATTCGGTTTTTGAAAATGTAAGGCTTATCCTGGAAGCTTCCGGTTCGAGGTGGGAAGATTTGGTGGATGTTACGGTATTTCTTACCAATATGAAGAAGGATTTTCCCGTCTTCAATAAAATCTATGGCGAGTATTTTAAGACCAATCAGCCGTGCCGAACTACTGTAGAAGTGAATGCCCTACCCACACCAATAGCCATTGAATTGAAATGCATTGCTCATCTGCCCACAGACGAGCGAATAAAATGATTTGCTTTTTCTTTATACCGAGAAACTTTCTCCGCAACCGCAGGTGCGCGAGGCATTCGGATTGATAAACTGAAAACCTTTACCATTTAATCCATCCGAGAAATCGAGTGTGGTGCCTAGCAGGTAGAGCAGGCTTTTTTTATCAACCAGAATCTTTATTCCCTTATCTTCAAATACCTGGTCGGCCGGGTTAATACCTTCGTCAAACGCGAGATCGTACATTAATCCGGAACATCCGCCACCTTTTACTGAAACCCGGATGTATGGATCGGCCGTTTTACCTTCCTGTTAACGAAGTTCAATGATTTTCTCTTTTGCTTTATCCGTTACACTAATCATATAAAAAATCAATTAAGACACTGGATTCAATACAACACTAAAAACCGTTAGGGTGTTCATATCGCGCCCATAATATAATTTTTGGAGGGCATCCATAACATTGGGTGCGCGGAAATAGGAAGTATGCAATTCTTTATCGCCTTTGGCTACCCACTGAATGGTATAACTATTCTCTTTTTCTTTATAGTTCTGAACGTAATTCAACATTTTTCGAAGAGCATCGAGTTTGTCGACCCCGGTTTCAGAATGAAATAAGAAGGACTGACTATGCCGGGGATTGATGGTGATCAGGTCAAGTCTCACTTTTCCATCCAATGAGCTGTATTCAAAGACGAGGTCTGCCGGCCGCAAGCCCAGGTGCGATTTAATCTCTTCCTGAATGCGGGCAGCTTCTACATGCATTTCACTGGTGGTTTCAATCATGGGTAATGAATTATGAGTTAAAACTTTTAAAAAGGCTTAAAAGTTTACCATTTTGAAGCAAAGTTAACAATTATGCAAAAACTCGAACATATTGGCATTGCAGTGAAAAATCTGGCGGAGGCCAACGTTTTGTTTGCCCAGCTGCTGGGCAGTGAGCATTATAAAATTGAAGAGGTAGAGTCGGAGGGCGTGCGTACCTCTTTTTTCAGAATCGGGGATGTAAAGATTGAATTGCTGGAAGCCACGAAACCCGATTCTCCTATTGCCAGGTTTATTGATAAGCGGGGGGAAGGTATCCATCACCTGGCTTTTGAAGTAGCGGATTTACCGCAAAGCATCAGCGAATTTCAGAGCAAGGGTTTTCAGTTTATCAACCCGGTACCTAAAAACGGGGCAGATAATAAGTCAATTTGTTTTTTACACCCCAAATCCACACAAGGGGTATTGGTTGAATTATGCCAGGAGCGTAATTCTTAACCTCAAAACATCGCGGTTGGTCAACCTACCCTTGGCCATTAATCCATTTATTACCTGTACTTTTGCCCCTCCTGAAATCGACAACTTAATTGTACAGTACTTATGAAAGAGAAGCGAACAGAAATCAGTGAGCTCGGTGAATTTGGCCTGATCGACCGTATCAATTCAAACATCCAACTTAAAAATAAATCAACCATTAAGGGCATCGGTGACGATGCAGCTGTGATTGATGCTGGTTCTGATTACCTGTTAGTTTCTACTGATCTTCTTGCAGAAGGTATTCATTTTGATCTGGCCTTTACCCCGCTTCAGCATCTTGGTCATAAAGCGGTATCGGTTAACGTTTCAGATATTGCTGCCATGAATGGCCGTGCTGAACAAGTGGTTATCAGCCTGGCTTTAAGCAACCGGTTTTCAGTCGAAGCGGTTGAGTCCTTGTATGAAGGAATAAAAGCAGCATGTGAGCTTTATAAAGTTGACCTGGTTGGAGGTGATACCAGCGCTTCCCACTCAGGCTTGGTGATTTCAGTAACGGTGATTGGCCGGGTCAACAAGAATAAAGTAGTCTACCGCAGCGGGGCACAGCCCAACGATATTATTTGTGTAACCGGAGATCTTGGGGCATCTTATATTGGTTTACAGATACTGGAGCGAGAGAAACAAGTTTATCTGTCCAATCCTGAAATGCAGCCTTCGCTTGAAAAGTACGAATATCTCGTTGGTCGTCAGCTGAAACCCATTGCCCGTACTGATATTGTTTATGAACTGGATGAGCTCGGCATTGTCCCTACTTCAATGATTGATGTTTCAGATGGCCTGGCTTCTGATTTATTTCATATCGGTGAGCAGTCGAAAGTAGGTTCGAGAATTTTTGAAGATAAAATTCCAATTGACCAAACGGCCTTTGAAACCAGTGCCCTGGAGTTTAAGATTGACCCGGTAACCTGCGCATTAAATGGGGGTGAAGATTACGAACTGCTTTTTACAATTCGGCAGGAAGATTTCGAGAAGATCAAAAACCACCCGGATATTCATATGATCGGGTATATTCTGGAGAAACCCGGTGAGCATTTTCTGGTTTCAAAGCAAGGAACACCCGTCCGCCTGCAGGCTCAGGGATGGAATCATTTTCGATCCTGATTATGGGTTGAACGCGGCAGTAAAACGGTAAATTCGGTTCCTTCTTTTTCAACACTCTTGATGTGGAAATCGCCCTGATTCAACCGGATGAAGTTTTTGCACAGCACCAGGCCAAGACCGGTTCCTTTTTCAAGGGCAGTTCCTGTTTTTACAGCGGGCTGATCGTCAGACATGAGTTTCAGTAAGTCATCGGCACTCATTCCAACACCTTCGTCTTTAACAGTGATATGAGCTGTACCATTCTCCTGGTAAGCGAGGATATCAACACGCTTTCCTTCTTTGGTAAACTTCAACGCGTTTGACACGATGTTACGGAAAACCACGTAAATCATATTCTCATCACCGTAAACATGTATGGGATCTTTCACATCCAGATGGAAGTCAATTTTTTTCTGATCGGCTGTGAGTTGATATAGCTGATGAATTTTTGTAAGGACTTTATTCAGTGAAAAATCACTGGGTGTAAAACTGATGTTACCTGTCTGGCTCAACGACCAGTACAGGGTGTTATCGAGAAGATCAATTGAGCTGTTCAGGGAATTACGGATGTTGTTTGCGTGTTTGCGAATATCTTCTTTGGGGAGGGCATCGGTATTATCGATCAATAGAGAAAGAAATCCTTTCAGTGTGGTTAACGGTCCGCGCAAATCATGAGAGAGAATAGAGAAAATTAAGTCCTTCTTCTGATTAAGGTCCGCCAGTTCAGCACGTGATTCCTCAATTTCCCGTGTTCGTTCTTTCAATATTCGTTCAAGTCGTTGTTTGTCGCGTAAGGTTCGGGCTGAATACAACCGGGCTATTCCAAAAATTCCCAGGCCCAGGAAAGCAACTGATATTAGAATAAACCACCACTGTAACCAGAAGGGATAATCGACCCCTATGGATAAAGAACTGATCCGTTCGGTGCCATCACGA
>JALOMY010000307.1 GCA_025455225.1 Cyclobacteriaceae bacterium
CCTGAAAGACGCCCCCATGCCTTCGTGGATGACCAGGGGAGTTCCCGCCCTCGAGAAAGGAATAAAACAAGGTTTATAAAAACACTCTGTGCTTTGAATTGTTAAGCCATGTTAATTGATATAACCAAACGTAAATCAATCCATGGCACAGACCAAATTTGGTGAGATTACCGTGAATACAATCGGTGATCTTCCGGCTGCAGGAACAATTGCACCGGATTTTATTTTAACCGGCAGTGATCTGAAGGACATTGCACTTTCACAATTCACCGGCAAAAATATTGTACTTAATATTTTTCCGAGTATCGATACGGGTGTATGTGCAACGTCTGTACGCGAGTTTAATAAACGAGCCGCCTCACTGAGTAATACCCTTGTATTGTGTGTTTCCAAAGATCTGCCCTTTGCCATGAAACGTTTTTGTGGTGCAGAAGGCATTGATCGGGTACTAATGGGAACCGATTTTCGCAACCGGGGCTTTTCAAAAAATTACGGTGTTGAACTGATTGAAGGACCATTTGCAGGCCTACTTGCGCGGGCAGTTGTGGTAATCGATGGAGCAGGCAAAATCAAGTATACGGAAGTTGTTCCGGCCATTGGGCAGGAACCGGATTATGATGCTGCCCTGGCTGCGTTGTAAAATGTAGTTCCCATATGTCCCTCCTGAATGAGGGACATATGGGAGTATATTACTGGCCGAACATAAATACGGCATTTGAAAACACCATCTTGCCGTTCTCCCAGAAGTTTCTAAAAAGCGGGTCATCTACGAAATAGATCACTTTTCCTCTTCCCTTATCTTCAACACCAAACACAAACGAGTTATCCAACTTCTTGTTGATGGAACTGCCTGCAAATCCCTGCAGTGGCTTTGCTTTACCCTTGATTACACCAACGTTCCATGCACCAGTTAAGTAATTAAAGTAAAGTTCATTGGTCTTCAACGTGTAATACACATCGCCCACACCAAAGGCCAGCGGATGGGACTTATCCAGGGTAACTTTATAGATGGCCCCCGAAATGGTTTCAGAAATGGATCTGCGTTCAGCTGATTCGTAGGAGGCCAATACGTTCTTCGCTTGCTCTTCTTTCTCCTTTTTTTCTGCTTCCTTTTTCGCTTCTTCGGTAGTGTATCTCTTTAAGGCAAAACCATTTTTATCAGCAAATGAATTCAAGGCTCCCGAGATCAGGATTAACCGTCCTCCGCCAGAGACCCATCCTGAAATGGTTTTCAACACTTCCTCATTAAACAATTGATAACGGCCCTCGGGCACAACCAATACATCGTAATTGCGAAGATCAATGGAGTTGAAGTATTCAGTTCCGATCTGGGTTACCGGGTATTTCAGCTGCTGTTCAAAGAAATGCCAGGCAGCACCAGCCGATAACGAGGATGTCTGATCACCCGCCAGCAAAGCAATACGGGGCGCCTTCAAATAGCTGACTTCCCCCGATCCAAAATCCTTACCAGAATCGACAAATCCGGTGGTCGATGCAAACCACGTTCTGCCCTTCTGTTTTGCCAGGGTTTGAACCATTGAATCGAAATCACCCAAGCCCTCGTTGTTTCTTCGTGTTATGATTAAGGTGCCTGCATCAAAACTTTCAGTTCCGATTTTGAATGGAAGCGTAGCAGCGCGAACCTTTACTCCTTTGTTCATTAAGGCCGACAAGAACTCAACATCGGCCAAGCTTTGATACCGGAATACATAAGCATAAGGTTTTCCTTGCACTGGATTATTTACAACAAGCTTGGGTTGATAGGCTTTACCCGGATTGATCCTTTCAGTCAATGCATAGGCTTTAAGTCCGTAAGCATACATCAGGTTCCAGGCGGTAATGTCGTAGGTAACCGAATCAGAAAGCCTGCTTTGCGGCTCAAAAAGAGTAGTAATCAGCCTGGATTTAGGTTGATAAATATTGATTACCAGGTCTTCGGTACTCAGGTTGAAAGCCTGCGATGTTTGTGTAGAATAATCAAATCCTTTTGTTGCCTTGCCTGCTGATGGATGTCCGTACCTGATCGAATGCGCATCCAGCAATGCGGCCAATCGTTGGATTTTATCCGGATTGTTATCGCCCTTGATAACGTAGGTTTTATACGGAGAGGCCGGATTGTTCAGATTATCTCTAAAGTACTTTTCGAATTCATCGACCAACCGGTTAGCATTTTGAGATGAAATCTCTACGGTTGAAAGCCCTGTTGTGTGATGGTGTGTGAGCCGGTCTTTTAACGTAAGCGGATCTCCTTCCTTGGTCGTTATAGACAATCCTGCAAAACCTCCACCACCTTGTTCATAGGTCATACCGATGGCACCGCTGTAGGTTGGATATGTATCACCATAACTGGGATAATATAAATCGAATCGTTCTTTGGTAAAGTATAACCAGCCTTGCTGGTCAAAGTATTTCGCGTGATTACGTCCGATCATCACCTGAAATTCACGTTGCCACGGTGTTATTACATCATGATACGGTTCTGCAGCTGGAGCGAAGTAATAGGGGCTGTTATAGGATTGTTCATGAAAATCAACATGCACGTGCGGCATCCATTGATTATAAACTTTGATGCGTTGTTGCGACTCAACCTGGGTTAACCATGCCCAGTCACGGTTAAGATCAAACCAGTAGTGGTTGCTGCGACCACCGGGCCACGGCTCACGATGTTCTTTGGCATCCGGACTGGAGTTGGCAGGCCGGTTACCGTACTGATTATAGAAATTAGCATACCGGTCGCGGCCATCCGGATTGATGCATGGATCAATAATCACAACGGTGTTCTTCAGCCAATCTTTGGTTTTTGCATTACTCGGATCGGCCAGTTCGTACAAGGTCTGCATGGAAGCCTCCATGGAATTGGCTTCATTGCCGTGCACATTGTAGCTCATCCAAACGATGGCCACTTTGGTGGTGGGAGTACCTTCCGCCAAACCTGTCCGCCTCAGGTTATCCAGGCGAATCTGTTCCAGCCGTGCATGATTCTCTGGTGAGGCTATGACTGCATAGACCAATGAACGGTACTCGTACGTTTCTCCATATTTATAAAGGGTAACATTTGGAATTACATTAGCTACATGCTGGAAATACTCCACCACCCGGTGATGACGGGTAAACCGTTCGCCCAATTCATAACCCAGGAATTCCTTCGGGCTGAGTAATGTGGTTTGAGCAACCGATGCTATTGCTCCTAAAACCAAAAGAAAACAAAAAGCATTTCTTTTCATAAGATAACGATGTATGCGGAAAGATAGAAAACAATTGAGTGAGCTGATGATCAGCAATTATTTTTTATGCATTCGGAGAATTCGTTCGATCTGCGGTCTGTGATGATTGGCGTGTTCATAAAAGAAGATCATTGCCTGATTAGCATCCAACCTTCCTGCAATAGGATGTTTGTAAATCAATCTTTTTATGTGCTTGTCATCCAGTGATTCCAGAAAAGCCGATAATTCATTGCGCACCGATTGCCATTGATGCACCAGCTCATCGAACGGCCAGGCATCAGGCGTATTATCAATCACCACTTTAGGCGCTTTAAACTTAAAGGGAAACCGTTGTGAAATTTTGAGAAGAATCATCCTCAAGGATGAACCCATGCCGGAATTG
>JALOMY010000308.1 GCA_025455225.1 Cyclobacteriaceae bacterium
TAACGGACTGATGGATTGGTGCATCGAGAACTGGTGAAAATCATCCACAACACCAATAATTTCATGTGAGAAGGTCTGTCCCTGCCACTCGGTGAGTAGACGGGTACCTAAGGCATTTTCCAGCGGAATATTCAATGCCTGCAGGCTGGCTTTATTGACCATAATTTTTCGATTGGTATTTTCCCATGAAAAGCTGTCGGTTTCAAAAATGGGTGCACGACCCGCCAACAGTTTGATGTCGAGAACATCAAAATAGTTTTCGTCAACAACGGTATTTCGGTGGAGTATTGCCCGTTCCATGGATGATCCCTGCGGATATACCGAAAAATCACTCATCATGGGGGTTGATGGAAGACTGCGAGTACCGGAAATATTTTCAACACCGGCAATTGATGCGAAACTGTTTTTTAATTGCATGTACTGTTGTTTGGCTTCATCGGTACGAAGCGGAATCATGATTCGGTATTCCGGATTGAATCCCAGCGGTTTATTTTGCATGTAATTCAGTTGCTTCTGAATAATGATAATGGAAGCGATTAGTGTAATCGAGATAACAAACTGAAACACCACTAGCCCTCTTCGTAAAAAATTGGAACTTCCCCCGCTTAGCCGCTTGTCTTTAAGAACCGTAGCAGCCTGAAAGGAAGAAAGAAAGAAAGCCGGATAGCTACCGGCCAGCATGCCGGTGATTATGCCGATTCCAGCAAGCGCAAGGACAATAAAGCCGATATTGATTGATGTAATACCCAATGTTTTTTGGGTAAGCTCATTAAAGAAGGGCAGGGTAAACTGCACAATCATCAGGGCCAGCAGCAATGCAAGCATAACTATGGTCATTGATTCGCCCAGGAATTGCCTGATAAGATTTTGACGGGTTGCACCCAGCGATTTACGAACACCTACTTCTCCGGCACGTTGGGATGCCTTGGCAGTTGTGAGATTCATGAAGTTAATACAGGCCAGTAACAGAATAAAAATTCCAATGGATGCCAGGATGTATACGTAGAGGATATTGCCTGTATCTCCCAGTCCGAATGAATTCTTGAAATCCGAATACAGGTGAGTGTCTGCCAGCGGCTGAAAATGCATTTCTTTTTGCAGTCCCGAATTTTTCAGATCCTCACCCGAATGCCGGGTGACCAATGCTGGAATTTTTTCTTCAACCGATTGAATAGTTACATTCGGTTTCAGCTTGACATAACTGGTAATAAAATTTTGCCAGGCCCAGGTTGTAATGGTATTGATGTAATCGCCCATCGGGTGCCCATGCATGCTCATAATAAATCCGGCATTGAGATGCGAAGGATTTGTATAAGGCTTAAGTACACCTGTTACATGGAGAGTGTCGGTGAACTGGCCACTGCTGATTATGATAAGTTCATCCAATGGAACCTGATCGCCAAATACTTTAGCAGCTACCTCTGCTGAAAGAACAACTGAGTTGGGTTGATCTAATGCCGTGTTTCGGTTGCCGTGTTGAAATTCAAAAGAAAAGAGATCGAAAAAGGTAGAATCGGCCAGGTATCCATCTTTTTCATAGAATAGGTTTTCACCGTATCGGATCAGGTGTTGTTCAACTTCTGGAATTGGTGCAATGCGTGTGGCTAATTCAATCTCGGGGAATTCTGCTGCCAGGGAAGGGGCTACCGGAGGGGATGTGCGGGGAAAAGATTCGGATGAACCATCTTTAATAAAGACCGAATACATACGGTAAATTCGATCATGATCGGTAAAATGCTTTTCGTAACTGTATTCGTCTTTAATATAGAGTGCAAGCAAGATGCAGCAAGCCATACCTACCGCCAGGCCGCTAATGTTGATGAACGAGAAAACTTTATGTTTAAGAAGGTTGCGAATGGCAATGGATAGATAGTTTCTGAGCATGATTCCCTGATTTGGAACCAGCTTATACTAAATTCTTGCCATGATGAAATCCCTGAAAATGATTACTAAATGGAGAAAACCAGATTCAAATCCGGTCAATTATGGACATAGTCGTCCGATAACGGTCAATGTTATCGTTCGTCATCCCGGTCGCGTTTCAACTTAACAATCGCAGGAGGCCCTACCTGAATAGGAGCCTTTTCAACCTCAAGGTTGGCGGCTTCAATACCGTAGTGGGCTTCAGTTGAAAGGCTGAACTTTTTCAGCATTCGGTAACTCTGAATGATCATTCGTTCGAAGCTTGATATTTCACTATCGGGTGAAGCCCACGACTGAATGATGACGAATTTGAAGTCGGCCGTTTGGCTGTATTTATGCAATGAAGGGTAGGGGCTGATCAAATCGATCTCTCCGTTATCAGCCATTTCGTGCACAATCTTGCTGAAGAGAAGATTGATCCGGTGATCCGCTTTGAATCCCAATTTGATCCGGACGAAAAAACATTTTTTAGGAATAATGGTATCGACCGAATACTTGCTGGTATACGGACTATCCACGGTATCCACATGAAGAAACCAATACACATCTGCCCGTTTGGGTCGCTTACGGAAAATCGAATAAATGATATTGGAGTCGATGTAACGTTTGCTGTCGGCTACTGCCAGGAAAACAAGATTAGTTGCTTCTTTAGGTATGGTATCATCTGCCTGAAGATCTTTGATCATATCTACATAGTGCTTCAGGTCAACGAATTCAGTATGACGCGTACGTAATTTGCGGGCGCGGAGTTGAACGAACAGAACAATAAACAGGGCACCGGCAATGATGAAGGCGAACCAACCTCCATGACTGAATTTACTGAGGTTCGATACCAGGAACATGATCTCCAGGGAAAAGAAAAGTATGGCGAGTGCAATGGCACGAACGGTAGATTTTCTGGAAAGTGAGAAATAATACACCAATAATGAGGTGGTCATTAACATGTCGATTGTAATGGCCAAACCATAGGCGCCTTCCATGGCCGCTGATTCCTTAAAGTACAACACCACCAGTATACATCCGCACATAAGAATCCAGTTAATGGAAGGAATGTAGATCTGCCCTTTCAATTTACTGGGATATCGAACGCGGGTCATTGGCCAGAGCTTAAGCTTCATGGCTTCATTTACCAGGGTAAACGTTCCGGAGATTAATGCCTGGCTGGCAATAATAGCAGCACTGGTGGCAATTACAATTCCAAACGGTAAAAACCATTCGGGCATAATCGAATAAAAAGGAGTAAGTCCTTCCAGGCTGGTTCCTTCATGTTGAAGCAGCCAGGCAGCCTGCCCGAAATAATTAAGTAATAAGGCAACTTTTACGAAAGTCCATCCAACCCGTATATTTCCTTTTCCACAATGGCCAAGATCGGAATAGAGTGCCTCTGCCCCGGTTGTGCACAAAAAGACAGCACCTAAAATCCAGAATCCACCCGGATATTGCGTGAGCAGATTAAATGCATATACCGGGTTCAGTGCTTTTAATACTAATGGGTTTTGTACAAGTTGAATGGCACCCAATGTGCCGATGGTAATGAACCACACCAGCATAACAGGGCCGAACGTCTTGCCTACCACACCTGTGCCAAATTGCTGAAAGACGAATAAGCCAATGAGAATAATAATAACAATCTGAGTGATGGGTATGACTTCGTTGAAACTGCGCAGGCCTTCC